>NZ_JBHVQU010000015.1:0-50741 GCF_042886655.1 Peribacillus sp. NPDC058002
CCACAGAATATCTTGTCAAAACGGTATTTCAATCACCATTCGACTTCTTTCAAGATTTCGGTACCTATTGGGATGAACAAGGCTGGTCACGAATCGGTCATCAGCTCGAAGACTTGTTCAGACGTTTACAGCAGTTTTTGGCTTCCCGGGAATCTGCTGAACTGAAAAACATTATCGGACTCATGAAATTGGATTATTTCATGAATCAGAAATACAAACCACGTAAACCTTGGTGGGAAGCTTCATTAGATAAAAATGGTCGGAAAGAGATATACGAAGAGATTCTGAATAATCCCGAACAGCTTGGTTCCTCTTTCGCAGCTTTGTCGCTTAATGAAAAAGAAATACACAAACACACATTGCTCGAGGCACTTCCCTTTGATTTGGAAACGTATTTATCTGAGGGAATGATTGTCGAGAAACCTTCGTTCATGCTTGCTTATTTTGATCCGAGTGGTAAGGGATCAACGATATTCCCTCTCTCAAAATCTGGCAGCATCATTTTATAAGAATAAGGACGGACCCAAGAATTGGGTCCGTCCTTATTTACTTATCACTATCACGTTTTTTATTTTCTTTTGCCAAAATTTCATAAATTTTGGTTGCGTTCATATCGCCGCTGAATTCGATTCCAAATTCAGTTCGTACATGTTGTCCCAGCTTTTCCTGGCTGTTCTGTTTTTCTTTATCCATTAACTTCTTCCTTTTCTGCCTTGCTTCGAATTACGGTTGGCACCTTTCATTGTGTTTTCCTCCAATGCGAACTCATTGGAAAATTCATTTTCAGCTTGGTTTCTTTTTGGCGTTTTACTTGCTTTGACAGCACCATCCACATTGGCTTTCCGTTTCATTTTCATCCACCCTTTTCATATAGTTTACATTTTAGAATGGGGTAAAAATGCCTGAAATTATTCAGGGATAATATAGGGACAGACGAGAAAAATAACCGTAAAACGGAAAGGGAGACACTACATGAAAAAGAAATTGGAGTCACCGGTTGTCGACGATACACAACCACACCAAATTAACGCACCAAGCTTTAAGGGAACCGGCATAAAACCACAGGCTCCATTCGTCAATGATTATGGAGTCGTCATCGGCGACAGTAAATATGCATCTGAAAACTCTCCACTCGAAAATTGGAGCGAAAAGACTGACCCGGAAATCATGGCTGGAGACGAATGGATACATCCCACCAATGATATAGGCTGGAATTCAACTGAAAACCGTGAACTGTTAGAGGCTAAAAAAGCGCCGCAGCCACCTTTCATGCATCCCGATAAGGATGTGAGCACTGATACCGATTGAATCGTTCTTGAGGGCTTAAGGAACTAGTGAAATCCAATTAAAATAGAAGGGGTGCATCATATACACCCCTTCTTCTCATTTCACCTGCAAAATCAACTTCCCTTTCGTTTGACGGGCGTTCATTTCCTCATGAACGGCTGCTGCCTTTTCAATTGGGTAGATGCCGCCGATAGTTAGCTTAAGTTCCCCGGACGTGACGTAAGAAAAAAGCTCTTGAATGCTAGGCAACAGCAAATCTGGATGTTTCATGATCTGTGGCAGGAAAAAGCCTACGACGGATTGATTGCGCCTCATCAATTGCTGCGGGTTCATCGTATAAGGCTTACGACTGGCATTACCAAAAACAACAAGACGTCCAAATGGAGCCAAACATTTCAATGTTTTATTGAAAACATCCCCTCCTGCCATTTCCAGCGCCACGTCTACTCCCTTGCCGGACGTGACCTCACGGACTTTCATTTCCCATCCTTCTTTCGTGTAATCGATAAGTTCATCTGCCCCCATCGATTTAGCCAGTTCCAACTTTTCCACTGTGCTGGCGGTGGCAATCACTTTTCCAGCCCCGAAGATTTTGGCTAATTGTACGGCAATCGTTCCCACTCCACCTGCAGCAGCATGGACCAATACCGTTTCCCCCTGTTGCATGCGTCCCATTGTCTTTAGAATATGATAAGCACTCAGACCTTGAAGGGGCAGGGCAACAGCTTCATGGAACTGAATGGAGTCTGGAAGCGGAATGGCCGAGAATTCATCCGAAAGGGCATATTCTGAATATCCACCAGATTCAATTAAACTCACGACCCTTGTACCAGGTTTGATTTTGGTCACCTTTCCACCAACTTCCACCACAACGCCAGCCACTTCCGCACCTGGAATGAACGGAAGCGGCGTAGGTACTACATATTGCCCTTCCCTTCTGGCTGTATCTGCATAATTGACGCCGACACAATCTATTTCAATCAGAACCTCATGCCCAGTTGGCACGGGCCTTTCCATTTCAGTCAATTTCAGTACTTCCGGTCCGCCGTATTCTTCAAAATGAATGGCTCTCATCTTTATCCCTCCCTTATTAATTCCCTGTAAATTCCGGTTTTCTTTTTTCTTTGAATGCTGCAACTCCCTCAAGATGATCTTCTGTAGAGGCCATCAAGGTTTGCGTGATTCTTTCCTGTTCGAGCATTTCATCAAGTGTGGCCGTAAATGAATGGCTAACGAGCTTTTTCATCATCCCATAAGCTTTTGTCGGTCCATTTGCCAGCTTTTCCGCAAGTTTCAATGTTTCCTCTTCAAGTTGATTGAGTGGATATATATAATTAATGACACCTAACTGGTATAAGCGTTCCGCAGAAATTGGCTCGGCAGTAAAGAAGAGCTGCTTTGCAAGGTGGGGCCCTACTATTTTAGGTAAAAAATACGAACCACCTCCATCAGAGATCAGGCCTACCTGTGAAAAACTCATGGCAAATTGACTATCATCGGAAGCCACGATCAAATCACAGGCGAGTGCCAAATTAAATCCGGCCCCTGCCGCAAATCCATGGACGGCAGCGATTACGGGAACCTCAGAAGCATCCAGTGCCAATATGCATTCATTCATCCTGCCAACATGATCATACAATTGACTTGCAGAAGCCTTCCCCATTGACTTAACATCACCTCCCGCAGTGAATGATCTTCCCGCCCCTTTGATGATGACTGCCCTTATATGTGGTGTTTTTTTTACATCCTTTATCGCTTTCGTTAAGCTTGCAATCATATCCGGACTAAATGCATTCAAGCTTTCAGGACGATTCAAAGTCAGGATCATTACATGATCGGTTACCTCTGTCAATAAGTGTTCTTTTAACATTTACCCATCCCCTTTTTTATTGGCTGTTTTCGCATACTTTGTTGCTATTTACCAAGTAATGTGGTGTGGTTGATCTCCCCTCCAGATGCTCGCTTTCCGCGGGGCGGGCGGTGAGCCTCCTCGGTGTAAACGCCTGTGGGGTCTCCCTGTCCTGCTGCTCCCGCAGGAGTCTCGCACTTCCACTCCAATCAACCTTAAATAGTCTCGTTTTAAAAACAACAATCTTAACGAGAAAAGCCTAATTTAAAGTTTAATTGAAAGAGGCGGTCAGGTTTTCTTTGAAGTGACCGTTCTATTACCGTGTTTCTTGTTCACCCAGCTTGCAATGGTGATTTTTTCACGTATCAATCAGATTATTTCGTTCACATTTCCGCCACATATGTGAACAAATTCACAATTCCCTGCAAATAGAGTATGTCTTGTATATCACTTACAAAACATGAGCTTTATAAATTAAGCCTATATACATTTTGATATGCTATTATAGCAATCATTCACGTGATATCTTAGGCTAATTTTATTACGAAGTAGACGATGCCCACAGTTAATATTAGGGCAAGACCTATATAAATATAACTAAGGTTCAACAAATTCCCTCTCGTTGCCGCGGAATAATCACTATCACTCTTCCCCGCTAGCGAAAGGGTCCCAACCAAGGCAACTAAACTAATGGCTACTACTAATATTATACTTATCGTCATGATCAAATGCCTCCCCATATTATTATCCATTTCCTTGAGCCATTTCAAATTATTCCAATTCTCATCGTATATCGTAGTGAAACTACACAAAAAATCGTTCCTGATTGGCAGGTCGATCGCTCATCGTAAATATATTAGAAAACCCTACTTCTCTATAATAAAAGAACAACCAATTTTAGGACCATCCAATTAAGTGAAATTTCCACCATCCACTTGCTGAATTCCGCTAATATACACAGAAAAGTGCAAAGACTATTGTTTTAGAGAAGAGAATGCTTTCTAAACATGATTCTATTCAAAGACTCTAGGCAAATGGGTTCGATCTAAAAGGTAAAACAAAGTGGATTGAAGAGGAAGGCGCGAGACTCCTGCGGGAAAGCGTGGCCAGGGGAGACCCCGCAGGCGCGAAGCGTCGAGGAGGCTCCCGGACCGCCCGCGGAAAGCGAGTGCCTGGACCGGAAATCAACATCTAAGTTGTACAAGCCATAAAAAGACAAAAATTGGTCGGAAAACATAACTTTCAAATGATATGCCTGAACAACTGACCCAAAACAACACCTTTAACTCTTCGGGTATGGTTTCTATCTAAAGTTTATAAATAGTGGATTGGAACGGAAGGCACGAGACTCCTGCGGGAAAGCGTGGCCAAGGGAGATCCCGCAGGCGCGAAGCGTCGAGGAGGCTCCCGGACCGCCCGCGGAAAGCGAGTGCCTGGAGCGGAAATCAACATCTAAGTTGTACAAGCCATAAAAAGACTGCAGACAAACTCAATGAAAATCGAGTTTGTCTACAGTCTGAGAATATCCTTATAAACTTTTTACAGCCTCTGCAAACCTTTTGATGCCTTCGTGAATTGAAGCCTCATTTTCCCTTGCAAAAGTAAAGCGTACATATTCCTTATTTGTACCTAATGTTGAACCAGGAACGTATATAACTCCTCTTTTGATAGATTCCTCCAGTAACTTTATTTCGTTCAAAGGCACCTTCAGCTTACACCACAAATGAATTCCACCATTTGGCGAAAAATACTCAACTTCTTTATGCAGGAATTCGTTAAGACTTGAAACTATTGCATTCCTTCTTTTTTCTAGCTGCTCTCTTAAATAAGTAATATGGGCAGGAAAATACTCTGACTCCAAAAAATCATTTGCTATCCATTGAGTGAAGGAGCCATGGCCGAAGTCAACCTGCTGCTTAGCATCAGACAGTCTCTCTATAACTGGTTTCGGTCCTATTATCCAGCCAATTCTTAAGCCAGAAGCAACAATTTTTGACAAAGAGCTTATATATAAAACATTTCCGTTGTTGTCCATCGATTTAAGAGTAGAGATTTTTTCCCCAGAAAAGGAAGTTAAACTATAAGGATCGTCTTCTACAACCGGTATTCCATATTCGGATGAAATCTCTAGAATCCTTTTACGTCGGTTGATATGAAGTACAGTTCCTGTTGGGTTTTGAAAAACAGGGTTCATAAATATCATCCTGATTCGATGTTTTTTATGTAGTGCTAGTAAATCTTCTGGGTTGATGCCATCCTTATCAACTGGTAAAAGAAAAGTTCTTAGTCCTGCGGATTGAAAAATGGGAAGGTTGTAGCCGTATGATGGATCTTCCAATGCAACGGCATCGCCTGGCTTTAGCAAGCATTGGACAACGAGATGTATGGCTTGCTGTGCACCAGAGGTAATGAGTATGGAAGATGGATGAGTATCAATTTTTCTATACTGTTTTACATGATTAGTAATTGTGCCCCTTAAAACTGCATTGCCCTGGGGGTGATCATAACCTAAACTTCCAATAAAGGACCTATTCGAAATGATTTCACGTAAGGATTGGACCGGAAATAAGTCTTCTGATACCTCCCCACTAGCTAAGTTTATTAGATTATTTCCTTCCGTTTCTTTACGTATTCTTTGGGTTACCGGCAAATTGGGTAAAAATGAACCAGCTTCGATATATCTATTCCAACTAGGCATACGTTTTCTGTTGATTCCCCATATATCCTTGCTGATCATCGTTCCGCTTCCTTTTTTTCGTTCAACTAACCCATTTGCTTCCAATTCATCATAAGCTGCTACAACTGTACTTCTGTTAACCCCCAGTTCATGTGCCAAGTAGCGCTCAGAAGGTAACGGCTTATCTAGTAAAAATGTTCCATCAGCAATACCACTCTCAATATAACCAGCTATTTGTTTATATAAAGGCTCCTTGGATTTTCTATCCGTTCTCCATTCCATAAGCTACATCCTTTAAATTGGTTTTGTTAAAAGCGTTCCAAATTATTGGCTTTTTTATCTACTTATTCATTCCCTTAAATGATAAAACCTTTTATATCAGTATAATCCTCGGCCGGGATTATTGCACTCTTAGGTTGGAAGCTATACCGTTTTTCAAGTTCCAGTTTTTTATTAAGGCTGTTTTCGCATACTTTGTTGCCATTTGCCAAGTAATGTGGTGTGGTTGATTTCCCTTCCAGATGCTCGCTTTCCGCGGGGCGGGCGGTGCTCCCGCAGGAGTCTTGCACTTCCAATCCAATCAACCTTAAATCGTTTAGTTTTAAAAACAACAATCTTAACGAAAAGTGCCTATATTAATAATCGGATTTTCCTCATTGAATAGAAACGGCCTTCATTCTTTAAAAGGAATGAAGGCTATCGTTACATTTTTAACTATGCAAACTTCCCTTCAGCCAGGGACGATTCCGATGATGGCCGATCGGGATTTGGATCAGGCTCGTTTTTCCTTGAGGACCACCACCGATCTTGTAAAGTTCATCACACATTTCCACATCAAAGCCGAGCAGCGGGTGCCCGTTCATTCCGAGCGCTGACGAAGCTAGCAGTAATTTCTGAACGAGCATCCCCGCCTCCATTTGCTGGATGCGGTATCCTCTATATCCAAGTTGCGTTTTGGAATGGTCCCGATCGCCAACTACATGTATGCAGATTGGCACTTGCTGAAAATTCATGATATCGAGGGACATTCCGTATTGCAATCGGACCCGCTGATCTCCCGATTGTATCTGTTGCAATGTATGTGTCGTGCTGTCGTATTGGTATGCACCATCTTGTATGTCTTCCACATTATACAAACAAGCATATAATGAAACGCGATGTTCATCGTTCACGTTTTTTCCATCCAAGTCATTTCGATAGGAGAACGAAGCGGTTGCCTCCTGCAGTAGAGAAGCCAGCTGCCATTGACTGACTTTCCCGAGTGCGAAGTCCATTTCAGGTGAAAACCGCTTCCGGCAAACTGATGCCAAGTCATAGGACAGCCGCTTCACGATAGGAAGGGCTACAATATGTCCTTCGGATTTCGTCCCATTCTTCGGACTGATCCGCCGGAATGATTGGGTGGTTTCGATCATGGATGCTGCATTCAGTTTAGTCAGCATCGGAAATTCCCTGATTCTTTGCGACCGAACATAGTGTTCAGGCTGAATTCCCGGCAATTCCGGCAATAATTCTGTCGAAGTGACAGGTCCGTTACTATTACTTTCAACAGTACACCAAAATGCGGGGTCTGCCGATAAGGGGACCACCGCATATGTGCTCTCTTCCTCATCGGAAAGCCCGAGAAGGTGATTGATGGCCCGATCAAGGAACTGAAAGCACACCCCAGCGGCGATTCCAAACCGTTTCGCCACTTCGAGCAACTGTCCAAGAAGCACGCCTGCATCCAGGCCTTGCAGACGATATGAAAAGTTATTATATTTGTAGAAGTTTTTCCAAAACATCGTCGATACAAAAACCGTGCCAAAGCATGCGGACATATCAAAGTTTTCTCCAAGAGCTTTTGTTATATATGAATCAAAATTCCCTTCCCGCAGCAATACCAGCCGGTGGTGTGCCGCATCATAATGGTATACACCAGCAGGTAATCCCTCCATCTTCAAGTACACGTACAATTCGCTTGGATACAAAGCTCCCCCTGATGGCGGAAAACGCCGGAATGACTGCATGAGGTCCTCAGATTCCGAGGAGCTCGATACCTGACTGACTTGGGTCAGGCCATATGCATACCAGAGGAAATGACCGATTCCTTTAAGGTCCTGTTTTGAAGGCCCGCTGCAGCCCTCCAGCGTCAGCGGCACCTCCAGTGATAGCGGAAAAACAGGCAAGTCACGGTAAAGCTTATAAGTCAGCGGTGCATCATCCCAATCCACTTCCCAATCCGGCGGACTTGCCTTTTCGATATCAAAATGCAAATTGTGCAAAAATGCTTCTAGACTCATCCTCCAACCTCCTAAATCACCGCTTATGGAAAAGGATGCGGATGCGGATTGAGCTGTTCGAATTCAAGCCGCCGTTCAGCATATCCAAGTTCCATCGGAACCCTCAGTATTCTCTCAAGCCCCGTTATGCGGGTAAGATGATGGCCAAATGTCATCGGCAGCATCCCCGGTATCAGCACTTTCACGCAATGTAATCCATTTCGTGCAATTTCCGGTGTCGTCTGATCCACCACAATCACCTCGAGTTGCAATCGGCGAAACTCCTGAAGGATTTCCTGCAAGTCTTCCGTCAAGTCCGAATGGTTCACCTTTTCCCCGAATTCTTCAGCGAATGTTCGCATTGGGCGGTCATCATCCAGCAGAAACTGCAGTCGCTCTTCGGCTTGCGGTAAACCGTACAGCATGCCATGATCATCCATTTTCCGTACCAGTGAAGAATCATGCAGCATTTTCTCAACCTCATCCAGATTCTCTTCCAAATTATCGTCAAGTGTCAGCATCATGCCAGCCAACTCGAAGACCGCGCTTTTCACGGCCCGGATCGGGTCCAGATGGGCCCCTGCCGCACATATGATATTCAATCCTTTTTGTTTCCTGTTTTTAGCCAACGCCCATACGCTCGGGATACCATGTTCCATGGTCGAATTAAACAGATGGATATCATACCCAGCTGCCGCCCTCGCCCTGTCAATCATCAGCTCAAGTTCTTTATCATTTGCAGAATAAGGGTCAAGACGTGTGAGCGGCAGCTGCGCATACCAGGTCAGAAGAAACGAATCACGTTCGACCACTTCCATGATGCCGTAGAAAATGGACTCCTCCAAGCTTCCCCCTAAAGCACAGCCATTGGAAGTTTCATAGACAAACCCATGACCGCAGCCCAAGCTGTAATAGGAAAGCAATTCCGGGACCAAGATCGGCCGCTCTTGCAAAAATGAGTGGCCCCATACCCAATCTATCGAGCGGTCAGGATTAAACGGTTGAAACGGGAAATCCCGCTGTGCGTAATTTTCCTTCGAGTGTACCCCTATCCTGATCGGATCGAGCGCAAAATCCTTAAGGTTGTTGTAACTGTCATGTATGACTGTCCGTTTACCGCGGGGCTCCATACCGCAATATCTTTCCAATCCCTCCAATATGGCCGTCATCTCACTGGCCGCATATGAGAGAGTACGGCCTGCCGCCCCCTCATCTCCTATGAATAAAGGCAAATTAACACTTACATCGGCAAATGGCGGCACAAGGTCAATCATTTTATTATTCAAGAAACCTGTGCGATGGTCCAAGTAATCCTTGGCCAGAACTTCATTCAGGTCTTCCATTGAACGGGTACGGTAACTGTCGGGACTGATTTTCGGGCTTGGCTGTAACGTAATCCTGGCCCGTTCCTTCGAGTCATCAGGTAATGTTGAGCAAACCAGACACAATGGATCTGGTAAAAATGAGTGCCACGAGCCATTCAGCGTTTTCAAGTTGATGATTGATACTCGCCCTTCCGAACAGGCGCGTTCTCCTTTCATCGCCTTCCTTACCTCTGCACAAATCAAGTGGGCCATCTGTAAAAGGCCTGTGCGTGATGCAGCCGCATCACGATCCATCCCCCCATTTTCCTCCAGCTGTTTGCGGATTTCCCACATTTCTTTTCGATCACGCCCGGCCATGAGATGCCTTTGGTCCGCACATTGTGAGCAGCCAGGAACATCCGGGCGCACCAACGGACCTATCACTCCCTCTCCAAATGAAACGAACCCCCGCAGCCATGGAATGCCCGCTTGCCTTATCACCTCTTCCGCCTTTAAATGGACAGCTGGATTCCAGGCATCTTGCAGCAGAAGGACAATAGCCGTCGTTTGCGGTAATCCTGCCTCGAAATCGGTTTGGCGATTCACCTGATATTGGCCGGACAGGTCCCCATGAACATGGTCGGCCAGCACTCCTTCCCCGACAACCAATACGTCAGTTTTCACCCTGATTCCTCCTCTCGCAAAAGCACCCCAAACACTCCTGCCATTTCTTCCTTCAAGAAAGTTTCCAGTTCTAATTCGAAAACGAAGATTCGCTTCTTATTCTTCTTCAAGACTTGAATGGCGGATTTTAATATCTCGGAATCCCCCGTCACCCCGCACGAAGGAATCACAAGATTCAAGGGCTTTTCTTCCTTAAGCACAGGCGATGCCACTAAATCTGGAGCTGTGAGGCAAACGGTCTGGTTTTGGACTTTCATGACGGCCTTTTGCAACGCGTTCCGTAATGCGACCGTTACATTCAAACCGACAGCTCCGGACCAGCCGTCGCTCGTTCCTGCCCAAACTACCGGGAAACCGGACACTTCCTCACCCAATGCGATGATCGGTTCTCCTTGCAGACGGGTCAGCGCTTGGAGATAATACCTGCAGCGTTCATCCTCCACTTGGGCCAACTGCACCGACACGAGTTTCTCCTGGTTGAACCGCTTATTGTCAAGCTCTTTATCCAAATAGCTTTGCAGTCCACGGCATACACATTCAGCAAATGTTTCCCCTGCTCCGATACCGACGGCCGACTCCTTTATATCTTCTGCCCCCTGAAGCGGTGTAAGAGTCGGAATGAGCTGGCTGAGTGCTCGGGATACATATGCTTCAACTCCTGAAAGACCGGATTCCCTTCTCGCTTCCTCATGCGTCAGATCTGAACGGATGATTTCGGGCAGCAGTTCGGCCGGACCGGACGACAGCGGATCAACAACCTGAACTCGGCATTGGGCCAACGGCAGCTGTTTTAAATCTCCCTCATCCCAACGATGAAAGATCCCGGCTTCCGAGGATGTCAATCGGCTGAAATACATAAACACCTTACCCGGCTCACTCGGTTCCGATTTCTGTTCGAGCCGCTGATCAAAATCTTCAACCCATGCAGCAGCCCCCTTTCCCGTCACTCCCGGGTGGGGAATGAATGGATGCCATTTTCCCTCCATTGTATCCATATCCAACAGATAAAAATGATTGGCTTGTTCTGCTGCCATAACGCCTGTAGCCTCTTTAAACCATTCGAATACCATTATATTGGCCAACATCGCTCCGGCTGTTGCGGAAAAGGAAGATGGTGCCTGATTCTTTTCCAGCTCAGCTTGATGTAAGCGACGCCAAGCAGACTCCCAACACCCCTTGGAATCCGGATGGACAAGCGGACCAGCCATGCCTACTTGATTGATGATCAATGCAGGAAACAGGATTTTTTTCACTTGCCTGCAAACCGAATGAAGTTCTTTTAACTCCTCTATATCACCCTCTTGTGACACATATAAAATCGTGTCAAAAGGCTGCACGATTTCCTTCCATTCAATCTCTTCTCCCTTTTCAAGCACGACCTCCCCTATGGAAACCTCGTCGTCCGTCTTACGCGCATGCGCCACGATTTCATTCAATCTTTTTCTATTGGTCGGTACCGTGTCCGTAATGAAGATTTGGAATGCGGGCAATCCGGATTCCAACAGCGAGGACACCAATGAAAGGAACAATGGGCCAGAGCCTATGGCCAACGCCTTCTTCTTTCGATAAGTTTCAAAACGGTAAGCCCCGGAATCGCCGCAGCTTTCCAGGAACTCGATTTGTGAAGCATACCTTTCAAGTACTTGATTCCTCAATTGATGGGGACTTTCCTGACTTACATCCCGTACAAACCCATTGCCGTACAAAACCTCGGCAATTTCCATCACCCTGTTCCGGTATGGGCCCGGCAATCCATCCGTCAACTCTCCCAATGTATGGTTTCCGTTGAACATCGGTAATAGCTTTTCAATCCACTGGACGATCGAGCCGCCCTCCATACGGAACGAACTTATGTTATTCCTGAAATACACACCTCTATTCGGTTCCGGAAGAAAAAACGTATCTCTCTTCACCTTCAAACGCATAGAAGGGGTCAAATTCACCATTCCGCTCCTCCTAACCCGATGCATTTTAAGTACTGCTATTAGCACAGCACTTCACTTTAATCCTATGTACAACAATTTGTCCCTTATGTCTAATGCAATAAAGAAAAGTCCCTGTACATGCAGGGACTTCCTTTAGTAAATCTGGATACTTAACCGCCGCAACGTCCGCAACGACCGCCGCAACCTCCGCAGCGTCCGCAACCCCCGCAACGGAACCCACAACCTCCGCAACCTCCGCAACGACCGAACCCACAGCCCCCAATAAAGCAACCAACGCAACCAAAACAACCAAAACCGAAACCAATGAGTCGGGAATCGTCAGCAGCATATCCTGGCTGGAACTGGCTTTGATCCCAAGGAACTGGCTGAGTCACCTGGAAATCATCGACATACAGGTTTTGCAATTGATTTTGAAATTCATACATATTATATAACCTCCGTTTATTATTTATAAGGTAGTGCTTAGAACAGGAAATCTGAACGAAATGGTCAGGGAATTGATACCACGTCAAATACTTCCTTCAACAAAATATGTCAGGGGAGTGGGTATTGCCACTGATTATAGCGCCTAATTTCTGCAAAAGCCGTTTACGATGAATACCTGGACGATCATTGAAAAAAAAGAAAACCAGAAGGTTAACACCCTTCCGGTTTTCTTTTTTTCCTTATTTCAATAGGACGATCCTTTATGTATAGCCATTACTTTCGAAGTCGTCTTAGTTCTGCAGCTGTTCATAACGATTCCAGTTCACCGATTTTTCCAGCACGATTGATATCAATACGCCCATTATGAGCCCATTCGTCAAAAATGGCTGTAAAAGCGTGGGAACGTTCGAAAATGCATTAGGCAGGATGTTCATCAAGCTCACTCCAATCAATACTGGTACGGCAAGCCTGAATATCGTGTCTGAAGTGAAATGCTGGCCCTTGACGCTATTGAAAGCCGTACCGAACAGCTGAAGGTAAGCAACGAACAATACTGCATTCCCGACTGTTATCGGCATGGTGGCCAGGAAAGCGATGAAAGGAGGAATCAGCCCAATTATGGTCAATAGCATGCCTCCAAGCAAGAAGGGCCTCCGCTCATAGATTTGAGTGCTCTGCAAAAATCCGATGGACGAAGTAAAAGGTGTATACGGAACAAGTCCAAGCAACGGAGCGAAAATGGTAAAACCGCCAGTCATGAATAAAGAATTCCGATACTGCTTGTGTTCAGCTTCATCACCGATTAATTCCGATGCGGCTTGAATGGAAGCGAACGTGTTACACAAATTCAGTAATCCTGCAAAAAAGGAAATCGCTATGATCCCGAATTCCAGATTTGGAGCACCTAATGGGAAAAGTGAAAAAGCGGCACCCGTCGATCCCATTTCTCCCCCGGCCTCCGGAAATAGCAGCTCGTAAAAAATCCATCCCACCATAATCCCGATCAATATAGAGAAATTGCTTAAGGTCCTTGGTCCTTTTATCTTTAATATACTTACTAGAAGTACAATCCCCACTGATAGGAAACTGACCGGGATGTTAATTTCCCCATTCTCCGTAATCCCAAGCATCCCCTTGAAAAAGACAAAGATGAGCTGGAACGTCAGAAGGAATAAATAAACCGTCATGACCATGGGGGTGAAAATCTTCTGGACAAAAGAAATCAGGTTGAAGGCAGCAATAATGAGGGTCACGACACCAGCTGCAATGAGGCCAGTAGCAATTCCCCCTCCTATTTCGGCATAACCGAGCCCTAAGGATGGTGCTGATAACCCTAGATTCAGCATCACTCCCCACAATAGACCGGAGTGACCTTCCATGAGTGGATACTTATGCCCCTTCCACCCCTGAAACACGCAAGCGATCCCGGTGAAAATGAGCGAGCTTCTCATGGTCATTTCCGTAACATCGGGAGGCAGATCAAAAGCTGCGCCAATCGATATGGGCACTACTACCGTATTTGCAAAAATAAAAAACAACCATTGAAAAGAAGAAAATAGAGTCACAGAAGAACTCCAACTTTTCATAGATTCCATCTCCTTTGAACATGATACTTTTCAAGCTCATGGTGAATTTCAATTGCCCTTCCATTGAAAAAGGCGATAAGACAGCACCATGCTAATAAACGCGGTCCCCGGATGGGGCATGCGATATGATAACGTTACCATTAATAGTAACAAAGACTGCGGCTCCCTGCTAATTTGTTGGCTTGACTAAGGCTGCAAGGCAAATGGACAGGGATAAGCGAGACTGTTTAAAATATATTTGTGTAATAACGACAATGACACGGAAGGGATTCCTTAACCAATATAGAAAAAATCACTTCCACAGCATATAACATAAGTAAGTAAAAGTACATGGAAGCGGAAGCCGTTCCATAACCAAAACGAAAAAGGAAATCCGGAAGTATCCGGAAATCCTTTTTCGATTAGTCTTACCTTTCAATTGACTGCTTTTGTTTATACAGTGAACCGGAAACTACGTTTCCTTTATAAATGACTGCTTTACGTTCAGAACGCCTGGCAACTGCCTCTGCAGAACAGCTTGCGTCAATTAACACCAGACTTGCGGCATCTCCCGCTTTCGGCCATACCTGGTTACCCTTTTCGTCCAACGGGGTTTTTCCGCCGGTTATATACCCGAGTGTCCGGGAAAGTGAAACTTCATCGATCCATTTGAAACGTTCTGCGAGCCTTCCTGCTCTCTCCAAGATGTCACCATTCCCAAGAGGGGACCATACATCAAAGATATTATCATTTCCTACTGATACTTCAACCCCTCTTTCATGTAATAAATCAACAGGGGGCATCTGCCTGTTAATAGGGACACTAGTGACGATGGAAATCCCCGCATCCCTAAGAATGTCAGCCAAATCATAGGCTTCTTCCTTGGATACGTCCCCGATACCGAAAGCATGGCTTAATGCTACCCTGCCTTCCCAGCCGGCCTGCTTGGTAAGAGCTGCCAAGCGTTTCATGGTGAACGTGCCCAGATGGCCTGGATCATGCAAATGCAAGTCCACATCAGCGTTCGCTTCCACTGCCAAATCCATCAATTGAACCAGCGATGCTTCAATATTGTTATCGACTGTTGCTGGATCGACCGCCCCGACGATTCCTGCCCCGTTTCGCAATGCCTCCCTGACAAGTTTGACTGAACCGGACCGCAACAATCCGTGCTGCGCAAATGCGACTATTTCTGAACTGAGTCTATGAGAATAGCCAGCAAGCGCCTGCTGCACTTGCTCTAAGTTTTGCAATCCCACTTCAGGATAAATATCAACATGGGTCCGTATATGTGCAGAGCCGGAAGCTAAAAGGATTTCCAGTAAAGATTCTGCACGTTTACATGTGCTTGTTGCTATGGAAGGCAGAACCCGCTTCTCATTTTCAAAGCGTTCAATGACACTTGAAGAAGGAGTGCACGCTCTCCAAACATCCCCCATCAGTGTCTTATCAAGATGAACATGCTTTTCGATGAAGGATGGTAACGCCAGCAACCCTTTTGCATCCTCCACCGGTAAATCATCATGTATGGCTTCCCCATCTTTGACAACCTTCGCAATCCTTCCATCCTCCATCAACAGATGAAATAGCCCGGTCATCGTTCCTGTAACTCTTTCATTCTCTATCTTGTAACCACATTCCAAACGAACATTCTTTAACCAATTGATTGTATTCATGATCTTCATCCCTTCTTGAAATAGACCTTCAATTCGACTTCAAGGCAGATTCGCGATCGAGTCCGCCGTAAACCAGATTTCCATTGACCATAACCGCAGCACGCTTCGATCTCCTGGCAACTGCCTCGGCAGCACAAGATGCTTCGACAAAAACCATACTAGCGTCATTTCCCACATTCGGCCATAAACGATTTCCTTCAGGGTCCAGTGTCTTGATCCCTCCCGTAATGAATTGGAGCGATTGGGACAATGCATACTCGTCCTTCCAGTTGTACCTCTCGGCCAATCGGCCTGCCTTTTCCAGCATATCCCCTGTACCAAACGGAGACCAGGAGTCATAAAAGCCATCGCATCCAAGGGCAACATGGACACCTTTTTCATGCAGTGAATCAATCGGGGGAATGACCCTGTTGATCGGAACTGTAGACATGATGGCTACCCCCAGTTTTGATAGTTCACTGGCCAGTTCATTTGATTCTCCTATTGAAACATCACCAAGTGCAAAAGCATGACTGATGGCCGCTCTGTTTTTCCACCCTGCTTCATCGATCAAAGAAGCGAGTTTCTTGATCGTATATAAACCTAGATGACCGGGATCATGTATATGAATATCAATATCCGCATCAAATTCAACTGCCAAATCGACCATTTCATATAGGGAAGCTTCTATATTATTATCCACGCCGCCAGGATCCAGGCCGCCCACCAAAGACGCCCCTTCTTTCATCGCTTGTCTCATCAACCCTTTTGAATTCGTTCTTAGCAGTCCATGCTGAGGGAAAGCCACGATCTCGTATGACATTTTCCCTTTGAAACGATATAATGCACTTTGAATCTCTTCCAAGTTCTTCATACCGATGTATGGATCGATGTTAACATGCGTCCTTACATGCGTCGCCCCGCCGCTTAACAATAGTTGAAGCATCCGTTCAGCCCGGAGCCGACCGGTTTCAGCCAGTTCAGCAAGCTCTTTTGCTTCTAACTTTAAGCGTTCGATTAAATTCGGAACCGGAATGCATGATTTCCATGGCAGTCCTAAATAAGTCTTGTCAAGATGATTATGCATCTCCTTGAAAGGAGGAAGTGCAAGCAGCTTTCCCGCGTCGTGAACAGGATCAGCCGTTTTCAAAGGCATACTTGAAGCTAATTGCAATTCCTTTATGACCCCATTTTTTATATACATGTTGTATGAAGCTGTCTTCGTCCGGTCAATCCGTCCATTCTCAAAAACAAATCCACTATCAAGTGTAACGTTTGTAAGCCAGTATGCTTCATTCATCAAATCACTCTCTTTAATAGAAGATTAAACACCTGTCGTTTCAAAAGATGAAATAGATCCGCTAACAACCTTGCCTCTGAAGATGACAGCGGCACGCTTTGCCCTTCTAGCCACCGCTTCCGCAGAACAGCTGGCTTCAAGCAACACGATATTCGCCTCATCCCCGACATTAGGCCACGCCTTGATCCCGTCCTTGTTTAATGGGGTCTTCCCTCCTGTTATGAATTGCAGGCTTTGCGCTAAGGAACGTTCTTCAATCATGCGAAATCTCTCGGCAAGGCGACCGGCCTTTTCCAGATTGTCCCCGATGCCAAAGGGTGTCCAGTGATCAGTGAGGCTGTCATTACCCAATTCCACCTTCACCCCTTTTTCATGAAGAAGGGGAATCGGGATCGTTCTGAAGATCGGCACTGTGGATGTAATCGATATTCCTGTTTCCGAAAACCTTTCGGCTATGCCCGCTGCCTCCGGGACTGAAAGATCTGCCAAACCGCTTGCGTGGCTGACCGTGACCCTTCCTTGCCAGCCTGCGTCTTCCGTCAGTGAAGCGAGGCGCTGCATGGTGAAGAGTCCAAGGTGATCCGGATCATGTAAATGGACATCGATATCGGAATTGTGTTCGACCGCGATATCCATGATCGTTTCAAGTGATCGCTCTATGTTTTCATCAATGGTGGCGGGATCGACGCCGCCTACCAGATTCGCGCCATTCTTCATGGCCTCCCTTATCAAACCGACGGAATTGCTGCGTAATAGTCCATGCTGTGGGAATGCGACGATTTCATACGTCAATTTATCCTTATATCCTTCCAGTGCCTGAATGGTGGCCTCCAAGTTTTTCAGACCGATGACGGGGTCAATGTTGCAATGTGTGCGTATATGGGTAGAGCCGAAGTCCAATAATAAATCCAGCATTTTTTCCGCTCTTACTTTAGCGGTAGGCAATAATTCCGGCAGTAGGACCTGCTCTTCTTCTATCCGGGTTTTCACGCCATTAATGGCAGGCATGCAAGCCTTCCACGGACCGCCATAGTAGGTTTTATCAATGTGGATATGCATTTCCTTAAACGAGGGGACCATCAGGAGACCGTTAACATCATGCTGTGGGTCCTGATCCGTTATCGATTCCTTTGCCAATAGAATCGAGGATATTTTTCCATTTTCAATCTTGATGTGGTAATTTCCGGTTTCAGTGCCGGTGATCGTTTCGTTTTCATTATAAGTAAACCCATTTTCCAAGCGTACATTCGTCAGCCAATACGATTGAGACATTAAACTCACCCTTCCACTCCAGATTGAATATGCATCACTTTCATTATAGTTCTAAAAATCAACAAATCATTTCAGAATTTTTACTCGTTTTTATGTTATTTTTACTTATTGCGCCAAAGAAAGAGATTCACCCTAAAATGGATGAACCCCTTTCATCTTATCTTCCCATCACTTTATCGTTACGTCATTTATCTCCAGATAGCCTGAAGGACTGATTGAAAATCCTTTTACTTCTTTAGCGACTGCAGCAACATTTTCTATGACCCTTACAGGAATATACGGGGTGTCACCCATCTCGATTTCCTGTGCCTCTGCGTATAGTTCTTTGCGTTTCCCCTCTTCTTTTTCCTTCCTGGCGGCATCTATTAAACGATCAACCTTTTGATTGCTGTAAAAGAATGTATTTCCTGCCGCTCCCTGTGATTCCGTATGAAATAGATTATATTGATTATAATCGGCATCCCCGGTCGCGTTTCTCCAACTGATGATGAACATTTCCGATTGCCCTTTATTCACTTGTTCCACGAACGAACCGTACTCCATCACCTGTACCTTCAAATTAATCCCGATACCTTTTAGTTGGGATTGCAGGACCTCGGCCAAGTTAACTCTTTCTTTACTGTCCATTGTCAGGATGGTTGCATCCAGGCCGTCTGAATATCCGGCTTCGGCCATCAGTTTCTTCGCTTCTTTCAGGTTGTAATCATAGGCTTCGAGGTCTTTGTTGTAACCGAATACTTTAGATCCCATCAAGGAGTTCGCCTTCACCCCGACATTATTAAAGACGCCCTTGATGATCGAGTCCATTTCAATGGCATGGGCGATGGCTTTACGGACCCTTACATCATTGAACGGTTCTTTATTGACATTGAACCCTAAATATTCGGTACCATACCCTTCACTGCGGTAAACATCCATTGCCGGGGAAGATTCAACCTGGTCCATGACGGCTACAGGAAGAGGCTCTGCGATTTGCGCTTCACCGGTTTCAATCATCGATATCCTCGTGGAGTCTTCAGGGACGACCTTGAAGATGACCTTGTCCACTTTTGGCTCGTCTCCCCAATAGCTGTCGTTTTTCGTCAACGTGATTTCCTGTCCTGGGGACCATGAATCAAAAACGAAAGGACCGGTTCCATTCGGTTCCTGGATGATCTTTTTGCCATACTTTTCAATCGTTTTCGGACTGATGATTCCGCCTTCGTGATTCGCCAATATGGAAAGGAGAGGGGAAAATGGTTCCTTTAAAATGAATTGCACGGTAAATTCATCAACCGGTTTCACCTCTTTTACCATTTCGAACACGACTGCCCTCGGAGATGCAACCAACGGATCTAATAGTCGATCAAACGTCTTTTTTACTGCGTCTGCATTAAATGGCGTGCCATCATGAAACTTTACATCTTCCCTAAGCTTGAATTCCCAGGTCGTGTCATCAATTTGCTTCCATTTTTCTGCTAGCATTGGCTGTATCTCACTATTCTCATCCCGTTGTACAAGACCTTCATAGACTTTATGGTGAGTGACGCTAGCGGCGTTAATCGTGGACATGAACTGCTGATCCAAATTCTCAGCGTCGGATAAGCGGGCAATGACCAATGTACCTCCTTCTTTTGATGCCCGGTTCGGATCACTTGCCGTTGTGTTTACGTCATTGTTAGAAGAACAGCCCGTAATGATGATAGCCATGATCATGACTAGAAAAAGTTTACCTGTCCCACGTTTTAACCCCATGGTCTTCTGCCTCCCAATTTCATTTTTTGAATATTTATCTAATTATAGGAAATATTCTGACTATTTTTTTCGAATATCTTTACTATGTTTTTCATTTTCTTTACTTGTTATCAAGAATTGCTTCCGTCTCGCTTATCGATTCCACGACCTTGAATGATGGCTTAAACAATTCTTTCTCCGCAAGCTCCTGATAATCCCTTTCCATATATCCTCTTCTCATCTTCTTAAAATATTGTTGTCCCTTATATCTGATTTCCGTTAAATCCAGATTGGGGATCATTTGATCCTTCATGACTACTTTTCCATTTATGATCGATAATTTAACGTCCCTCCCAGACCCGCTTACGAACATGGTTCGAATGGGATCATCGATTACACCCATATGAAAACCGCCCAAGTCAATCGCGATGATATCCGCCTTGGCCCCCGCAGCGATGCGTCCTAAATCGTTCCTGCCAAGAAAAGCGGCCGCATCAAGTGTGGCTGACCGAAAGAAATCGGCATAGACAGAGCCTTCCGTTTCTCCTTCCACCATCCGTGAGAGCATGCTGCCTGTCCTGACGTTCTGGAACATATCAGGAGGGAATGTGTCCGTTCCAAGGGCGATATTGATCCCAGCACGTTTATATTCAGCGAAAGATTCCAGTGCCTCCCCATGCCTCCCGATGATCAGGGGGCAATGAATCACCGTTGTATTCGTTTCAGCAAGCAGCGCCAAGTCATCACCCTGTCCATATTTCGCTTTACTATATCCTGAAACAAAGTGGGCATGCGGGATCCCTGTTCTTGGACCGAGAAAGCCAAGATCGTACAAATATCTGATCGGTGTAACTTGATGGGCATTCCAGATGGTGTTGAATTCAAAACTTCCTTGTGCAGCATGCAGCTTTATGGGTATGTCCAATTTTTCGCTGTAATATTTAATCTGTTTTAATTGATCTGCCGTTTGGGACTCTATACGTTCTGGGGCAAGCATCCCTCTGACGATGCCTTCATACGCTCCATCGAATTTTTCCACAAACTCGACCGCTTTCCGTAATCCCGCTTCCCCGGCTTTTTCATCCCAATGCAGTTTAATATTCCCGTCAGGCTGGACGACCCTCATTCCTGATTGGAAACTCGGACCAAGGTAAATCCTTAACCCCAATCCAGCTGCATGTTCTGCCGCAGCTGCCAATTCATCATAGGTTTCAGCCCAGTTTTTATAAAAAACGGAAGTAATGGGCATCGCTGTCGTCACGCCATGAAGGATGAGTTGTGAATAAGCATAGAGTGATTTAAAAGCTTCTTCTTCCCCGGTCATTAATTCAGGATGTCCGCTTTTTATATGATTCTCTGACCATAGAAGGTTTTTCTGTCTGTCGGCATCGGCTTCAAAATGTAAAATATCATGGTCAATGTCCCCTAATGCATTTAAATCTATGAACCCGGGACTGATAATGGCGTTTCCGGCATCCATTACTTCGTCCACTTCTCCTGGATAATTTTTTCCGACATACAGAATCGTGTCTTTTTCATAAACGATTTCGGCGTTTTCCAAAATGACATGATCGCGTCCATCATACCCAATTACATATCTTCCTTTAAGCTTGGTTTTCATCTTATTCCCCTTTCACCATCGCGGCAGTGTCTTCTTCTGGTTCGTCATATCGCTTTTCATCTACATATGCCCTGGCATGGCCCCAGAAATATTTCGTCGGTTGCATATACTTTTCGAGCCCCGCACGCTTTATCGTTGAATATGCCTCCTCATTCGCTTCATCAAGCACTGTACTTTCATGGACCGTCCGTACATTCCTCCCTTCCATGATCAATTTCCCATCCACGATGACATGCTCCACATCATTCGCAACTGCTTGAAATACAAGCCGGTGAACATGCATGAATTCAGGGGTCAGGTGAGGCTGATGCAGATTGACCGTAATGACATCCGCTTTTTTCCCGATCTCAAGGGAGCCTATTTCATCATCCCAGCCAATGCATTTCGCAGCATCTATCGTGATCATTTCCAACAGCTTGCCTGGCGGTAAATAATAGTAGTCCCTAAGTGCTGCCTGGTGAACGAACTGTGTTTTCCTCATTGCCTGAAACATATCGAAACTTGTGGAAGGGGAAGTCCCATCCGTGGAGATTGCCACAGTTGCACCCATCTCCAATAATTCAGTTATCGGGGTACGGGCATGAACCTGGCCAAATCCAGGTGATGCACTGACGTTGGTACCTGTTTCTGCCAGTATTCTTGCCTCATCGAAGGAAATGCCCCGACAGTGCTGCAAATGGACATCCGGACCCAATAGGGCATTTTCCTTATCTTGTATCGCTAAATGAATCATCCCGCCAAAGGCATCAGAGTGAATGCGTGTATTATATTTCCTGGCAATCTCCCTAATTTTCTTCGCTTGATAAAGGTCATGATCATTCAGCCCATAAAGTCTGTCAGGAGATGTGGGATTGGAGGGATCCACGGATGTCACGATGACAAATGGTGTTATGAAGGCTCTGGTGCGGTCTTCATTCGCATGGTTCAGCGCCTCGATGACAGCTTCCGCCCCCTGTAGCACCTCTTCATAGGTAACTTCCTTCACCACCCTCTTTCCGTCAATCCACCGGCTGAATGAATGGGGCCATGGGGGGTTGCATGGCCCTGTGCATACCACTTCCCTGATCCCCACTTCGGCATATGCTTTTGCATGATTGATGGCAAAAATCGGTTCATCGGACCGCGGCATGGATCCTAACACGCTCACCCCGGTTGTCACTCCCGCCTTTAATCTCTCAAGTGAGGATAGCTTTCCTTCGTAATACCAAAAGTCATCTGTAACAAAATGCTTGTACGCATTCGTCATGATGGGCATCCAAAAATCAATATTTTCCATTGCGATCGTTTTGAACATGGAATGTCCCCCATGCCCATGAACATCTATCAATCCCGGCAATATGCATTGATGGCTGCAATCGATGACTTTTACAGCCTCATACTGCAATTTCAGTTTTTCGCTGGAATCAACGGCTAAAATCCTTCCTTGATGTATGGCGACGGCGCCATCCGGCAGAATTCTCCTGTTTTGATCCATGGTTATCACGGTCCCATGGATTAGCAATATATCGATCATATTTTCCCCTCCTAATTGAGAAGACAGCATAACATCCTTATGCTGCCTTCTTTTTGTGTTGAATGCCTACTTCACGGTTACGTCATCAAGCATTAAATAATTTGCCGGATTCAGCCAAAGCCCTTGAACTGTTTCGCCATATACGGCCAAGTGTTCATAATTACGGATCGGAACATATGGAACTTCCTCCCTTTCAATTGCTTGTGCCTTGGAATATAGTTCCTTACGTTTATCGCTATCCGATTCTTTACGTGCATTTTCAATCAATTTATCCACTTCCGGGTTGCTGTAGAATGCACTATTTCCCGCTGCACCTTGGGATTTGCTATCGAAAAGATTGAATTGATTATAATCTCCATCGCCGGTGGCATTGCCCCAGCCGCCTATCGCTACCTGGTGCTCGCCCTTGGCTGTCGCGTCAATGTAAGCCCCATACTCAAGGACTTGAATCTTGACCTTGATTCCGATTCCTTTTAACTGGGATTGAATCACCTCGGCCATATTGATCCTTTCCTTACGATCGCTCGTCGTCAGTGTAAACTCCAAACCATCCTTGACACCCGCTTCAGTCAAGAGCTTCTTCGATTCATTAATATCATAGTCGTAGCCTTTTATATCCGGATCATATCCAAACACCTTTGGGCTCATTGTCGAATTTGCCCTCGTACCGATGTCGTTATAAACCCCTTTGATGATGGAATCCACCTCGATGGCATGAGCGACCGCCTTGCGGACCCGCACATCATCAAAAGGTTTTTTCTTAACATTGAAGCTTAAGTATTCAACGGCAAGTCCCTCCGTGCGATATAAATCCATCGTGCCCGAAGCTTCGATCCTATCAATCTCCGTCACCGGCACTTGATCTGTCACATGTGCTTCACCCGTTTCAATCATCGCAATCCTCGTGGCATCTTCAGGGACGACCTTGAATACCACTCCATCGATCTTAGGCTTATCCCCCCAGTAATCCTTGTTTTTCGAAAGTGTGATTTCTTCACCAGGCTTCCACGATTTAAACACGAATGGCCCTGTCCCAACGGGGTTTTGAGCCAATTTGTCACTATTTTCCTTAATCGCTTTAGGGCTGATGATGCTTCCTTCATTACTCACTAAAATCGATAACAGCGGAGCATAAGGATATTTCAGCCTGAATTGTACAGTCGTTTCGTCAACGACTTTGATTTCTTTGATCATTTCCAATTTACCAGCCTGCGGCGATGCTGTTGCCGGGTCCAGTATCCTGTCGAAATTGGTTTTCACCGCTTCGGCATTGAATGGAGCCCCATCATGGAATTTCACTCCCTCCTGCAATTTGAACTCCCACGTGACATCATTCAGCTGTTTCCACTCTTTTGCGAGCAGCGGTTTAGGATCCATATTTTTGTCAGGAACGACCAATGTTTGATAAACCTTTTCATAAATGACGTTTGCCGATGGAATGTCTGTTATGAAATGAGGGTCCAAGGTGGTCGCATCAGATAATCGCGCGACGATCAGCGTTCCTCCTTCTTTCGCTTTTTCCTCTGTTTCCTTGCTGCCGGTTTGTTCTGCTGCACACCCTGATAAAACGGATGAGATGCCTAATAAAGAGGCAAAAAGCAACCCAATCATACCTTTTCTCATTCTATTTCCTCCCTTTTCATCCTCCCTTTGTTTCTCCAAGTAACGTTCAGCTATGGGTACATCGGGCTTACTGTAAATTATAAAAAAAAATGAAATTTTATATTTTCAGAATCTTTACTCATTTTTTAATTATCTTTACTGCTTTTCCGCATCATATTTACTTCAACTCCTTTTTTGAATAAATTGAATGAAAGAAAAGGAGGAAGTCCAATGAAGCCAGAGGTCGTAATCAATCATAACGAATTGAATGTAAACGAAAGAAAATCTCCGAAACTAAGACACTGGAAAGCCTTTTATAAAAAATTCAAACGAAATAAATTGGCGTTGGTAGGCGGGTACATCGTACTTTTTTATATTTTATTGGCTATCTTTGCACCTTTGATCTCACCGCAGGATCCGTATGAAATTGATTTGGTCAACAAACTCCAGCCTCCGTCAGCCGAACATTTGATGGGTACGGATGATAAGGGAAGGGATATTTTAAGCAGATTATTATATGGGACAAGGCTTTCATTAACGGTCGGGTTTGTCTCTGTATTCTTCGGGGCGTTCATTGGGATACTTCTCGGGTTAACAGCCGGGTATTACGGAAAATGGATCGATACCGTCATCATGAGGATTGTCGATGTTCTGCTGGCTTTCCCGGGAATTTTGCTTGCCCTAGCCATCATCAGTGCCCTTGGTCCAAGTTTAATCAATGTAATGGTAGCGGTCGGCGTCTTTTCCATACCGATGTTCGCCCGGATTGTACGCGGTTCCACATTGTCAGTCAGGAAGCTGGAATATATCGATGCCATTCGTGCATTGGGAGCCACTGATATCACGATCATATGCAAGCATATTTTTCCGAATATTCTATCACCCGTCATCGTTCAAGCCACATTACGTCTGGCAACGGCCATTCTGTCGGCAGCCGGATTATCATTTCTGGGACTGGGAGCCCAGCCGCCCTCTCCAGAATGGGGAGCGATGCTGAGCAGCGGTCGGGATTACTTGTTCAGCGCCCCCCACATCGCTTTGTTTCCGGGGATAGCAATATCAACACTGGTACTTGGTTTCAACATCTTCGGGGATGGACTTAGAGATGCCCTGGATCCAAGAATGAAAAAATAAGGAGGAGAGAAAATGTTCGTATTTATTATCCGACGGGTGCTCCAAACCATACCTGTATTACTGGGAGTGAGTCTTGTTGTGTTCCTCATCATGCAAATGGTCCCTGGAGATCCGGCAACACTGCTTGCAGGTGAAGGAGCGACTAAAGAAACGATTGAATCGCTGCGGCATGAGCTTGGCCTGGATCGTCCAATCCTCTATCAGTACGTCGACTATATCTTTCATGCGGTTCAAGGTGACTTCGGGGAATCTCTCCGCAGCAGCCGCCCTGTTTTGGACGAAATCATGGTCCGTTTGCCCATCACCCTTGAACTGGCACTTGCCAGCATTTTCATAACCGTCGTCCTTGGAATGATCGCAGGAATCATCTCGGCCACCAAGCAATACTCGGCAGCTGACATTTCCATCATGATCGTTGCTTTACTGGGAATCTCGTTACCTAGTTTTTGGCTGGGCCTCATGCTTATCTACTTCTTTTCCGTGAACCTTCATTTGTTTCCGGTTTCAGGTTGGGGAACTTTCAGCCACATGATACTCCCAGCCATAACCCTTGGGGCCGGCGGAGCGGCCATTGTCGCCAGGATGACCAGGTCGAGCATGCTTGAAGTCGTTCGCCAGGACTACATCCGGACCGCAAGAGCCAAGGGATTGAAAGAATATATCATCATTTATAAACATGGCCTGAAAAATGCGCTTATCCCCGTCATTACAGTCGTTGGCCTCCAGTTCGGTGCACTCCTTGGCGGCACGGTATTGACAGAGTCCGTTTTTGCCATCAATGGACTTGGGAGATTGATAGTCGATGCAATCAGGACGAGGGATTTGCCGATGGTCCAAGGCGGGGTCCTCATCGCTTCCGTTATCTTCGTATTCATGAATTTAGCAGTGGATGTCCTCTATCGATACTTTAACAAAAGAATAGACTTGAACTAAGGAGGTATGATGATGAAACAGGTTGATGATAAAATACTGGAGGTAAAAAATCTGCAAACCCACTTTTTCACTGACGAAGGAACGAGTAAAGCAGTCAACGGAATCAGTTTCTCCCTTAATAAAGGGGAAACGCTTGGAATCGTCGGGGAGTCGGGAAGCGGGAAAAGCATAACATCGCTATCATTATTAAGGCTCATTCCATCTCCGCCCGGCAAGATTGCCGGTGGCAGCATCCTTTTTAAAGGGGAGGATTTGCTTACGAAGTCTGAAAAACAGATGCGGTCCATACGCGGCAATGAAATTTCGATGATATTTCAGGAGCCGATGACATCATTGAATCCCGTATATCCAGCGGGCGAGCAAATTGCGGAAGCGATCCGGCTCCATCAAAAGCTGGGAAAAAAGGAAGCATGGAATAAAGCGGTCGACATGCTTCGGCTCGTCGGCATCCCCTCACCTGAAAAAAGGGCAAAACAGGAGCCGCATGAGCTAAGCGGCGGAATGAGGCAAAGGATCATGATTGCCATGGCACTTGCCTGCCACCCTGAGGTTCTGATAGCGGATGAACCTACAACAGCACTGGATGTGACGATCCAAGCCCAAATCCTTGAACTGATCAAGACGCTGCAAAAGGATTTCGGGACGGCTGTCATTTTGATCACCCATGATTTGGGTGTCGTATACGAAACCTGTGACCGGGTTGCCGTCATGTATGCAGGAAAAATCGTCGAATACACTTTGGCCAAGGAAATATTCACAAACCCAAAACATCCATACACCATTGGCTTATTGAACTCCCTTCCGCGTCTGGACATGGACCAGGAAGAACTGGCTACAATCCCCGGGACCGTTCCAAGTCCTTACAACATGCCCAAGGGCTGCAGCTTCGCTCCCCGCTGTGCACATGCGAGGGGCATTTGTAAACAAGCCGTTCCGGATCTCCAGGCTATCGGTCCCAGCACCGAGGTCAGCTGCTGGATGTTCACCTCCCAATGGGAGAAGGAATATGACGCTCAAGAGAAGGTGGGAATGTAATGATGGGTGTACCAGCTGCAGAGAAAAAGGTTCTGCTTAAAGTGGATCAATTGAAACAATACTTTCCGATCAAGGGCGGGTTTTTCGGAAGGACCATCAATCATGTAAAAGCCGTTGATGACATTACCTTCGATATCCATCAGGGCGAGACCTTAAGCATAGTCGGCGAATCCGGCTGCGGAAAATCGACTACCGGAAGGGCCATCCTTCGATTGGATGAACCAACAAGCGGGAGCATTCACTTTCAGGATAAGGATTTACTGAGTTTAGGAAAAAAAGAAATGAGGCGTACCAGGAAGGATCTGCAAGTCATTTTTCAAGATCCATTCGCCTCCCTTAATCCGAGACAGACGATCGGCCAAATTCTCAGAGAAGCTTTGGCCATCCAAAATGTAGTACCTAAAGAAAACCGAAAAAGCCGGATTGAAGAATTATTGGGACATGTCGGGCTGAGACCGGAATCCATGGAAAGATACCCGCATGAATTCAGCGGCGGCCAGAGACAGCGGGTCGGCATTGCACGGGCTCTTGCAGTGGACCCAAAATTGATCATATGTGACGAAGCTGTATCTGCTCTGGATGTCTCCATTCAAGCACAAGTGCTGAATTTATTGAAATCCTTACAGCGCCAGTTCGACCTTACCTTCCTTTTCATCTCACATGATTTAGGCGTGGTCAGGCATATCTCGGATCGGGTGATGGTCATGTATCTCGGAAAGATAGTCGAAATAGCCGATAAAAAGTCCATTTTCGAACAGCCGCAGCATCCATATACAAGGGCATTGCTATCGGCCATCCCAGTACCGAATCCTGTGCATGAAAGAGAACGGATCCTCTTGACGGGTGATGTCCCCTCGCCCATCGACCCTCCAAGCGGCTGCCACTTCCATACACGGTGCCCTTTTGTACAGGATATCTGCAAAACACATCTGCCTGAACTAAAAAGAACGGCACAAAATCATCTAGTCGCTTGTCACATTGTGTCATAAGCTGTAGATTTCCGGAGGGGTCTTTAGTATGATACTAATAAACAGAATCATTCAAGTTATTTAAAAATATAACCAGCAGAGGTTCACCATGCTAAGTTACGAAGGATTCACATTAATTATCATGCTCTTCATTTTAGCTCCCATCATGGGGGCTATCGCTCTTTTATTTCTATTCATATTCGAGAAAAGGATCGACCTTCTTGAAAATAAAAACAAAGAGATCCGCCTGGAGCAAGCACTGCAAGAAGCACAGTATAATAAATTGAACCAGCAAATCCAGCCACACTTTTTGTTCAATACACTGAATGTCATACTGGGCTTGGCCCGCCTGAACAGGACGGCTGAATTGATACGGGCCTTAGAGGCATTTTCGCAATTCCTGAAATTCAAATATAAAGCATCAGAACCATTGATCCCCCTTTCCCAGGAAATCCAGTATACCCAGCATTATCTCGACATCCAGACCCTTCGCTTCGGTGATCGGCTCAAGATTGACATGGAGTGCCCAGAACCATTATCAATCGCACTGGTCCCGCCCTTCATCCTCCAGACATTGGTGGAGAATTCGTTTAAACACGGTTTGGAAAGAAAAGTGGGGGAAGCCCTGCTGCATATCCGGTTCCATCTGGATTCGCAGATGGTATATCTGGAAGTGGCGGATAATGGATTAATGGGAAATGAATCTTCCGTTACGGACGAGGGCGGCCATGGCCTGGATAATATCCAAAAACGTCTATATTTGTATTTTAATGACCGTGCACAATTGAATATCGCTTCTAATGAATCGGGAACTAAAGTAGAGGTATCATGGCCACTTGTTTTTGAAAAGAAATTGGAGGAGGCGGAGCCGGAATGAATGTATTATTAGTTGATGACGAACCATTGGTCCTTGAACAAATGGAATATATGATTCAGTCCATATACCCTTTTTGGACGTTTCACAAAGCTGCTGATGCCTGTCAGGCACTGACCCTCAACCAAAATCATAAAATCAACCTCGCTTTCCTGGATATTAATCTACCGGGGCGATCGGGTCTTGAATTTGGTGAAGACCTAAGGGCACTTAACAAAGAAGTCGAAATCATAATGGTGACCGCGCATCAAAGTTTCGATTATGCCCAGCAATCCATCAGGATAGGCGTGGTTGATTATTTAACGAAACCCGTCATAGAAAGTGATTTGCATAAAGTCCTGGCCAAGTATGACAAAAGGGAATCTTCTCAAAACTATTCAACCCTTATTCACCATTCACTTTCATTCATTCACGAAAATTATGCCGAAAAACTTTCCCTTTCGGACATCGCTCGTGAAGTGCATACCAACCCGACTTATTTAAGCAGGAAATTCCATGAAGAAGTCGGCACTTCCTTTTCGGAATATTTAATGCACTATAGAATAAAGGCCGCTAAAAGGGCCTTAACCAATAACACCAGCTGGAGCATATCCGACGTCGCTGAAAACTCAGGCTTCAATAGCCAGCATTACTTCAGCACTTTATTCCGGAAGATAGAGGGAATCACGCCCAAGGAGTTCCGCGAGAAAGGAAAATGAACATTGCGATCACGTACATTTCAAGAATACGTACAAGGCCCCATCCAAATCGGGATGGGTTTAGGGATCATCTCCCTCCTCGCACGCTGGGTGACAGGAACCACGATCCTATCCTCCCCCGAATCGATGGTGAAGTATGGAGTCTTCGGAGGGATTGGATACGCACTGATGGGAGCGATCGCCCTGTCCATGTTCAGCTTCATCGGGAAGAGGGTTCGGCAGGATTTCCCCGTGGGGCTGACAATCGGGGACTATTTAAAAGCCCGGCTTCACCCCCTCGGATATTGGATATTGATCGTGATTCTGGTCATAACCAGTTTACACATCTTATTCATTCAGGGAATGGCCGCGTCCACCCTATGTCAGTTTCTTTTCGACACCCCGCTCTATGTCGGATTGTTCTTTTTTTTCGGTTTTTGTGTCCTTTATGCTGGATTCGGCGGGCTAAAGCTCATTCATGGATTCGCCGCTTTTCAAGTCATCTTCATGTTTGCCGCGGTAATCTTGATTCCTTTATACTTTTTCGTCAAGGAAGGGATTCAGCCTGTTTATGATGGGATTCGCTTATACCATCCATACATGCTCGTAATCAATAAGTATGATCTATGGAGTTTTCTTTTAGCAGGACTTCTTGTCGGGTTCGGCCAGTTTTTCTTTGACCTGACATCATGGCAGCGATTATTCATGATGGAAATGAAAAAGGTTCCCTTAACATTCTCTTTATCCGGCCTAATCTGGATCATATTCCCGCTCTCCTTTTCATCCCTGTTCATCATGGTCATCTTTACGGGCGGCTTCACTGACATACACTCGATCCTGGATGGATTGGCAAACAAAATAACGACACCATTCTTTTTCATCCTTTTTGTGCTCTGCGCTTTCAGTGCAATCGCCTCAACATTCGGTGCCTGCCTGCATTCATTGGTAAGCCTGATCGTAGCCAATATTCTTGAACCATTAAAAACAATAAAAAGCGACCAGCAAAAAATTAGGATGGCCTGCCTGCTTTCAATCTGTATTGGAGGATCGGTTTTCGTTGCTACACTCTTCTATTCCCCAAACCTATTAGAGCTCTTATTTTATTCAGGCAATATATATTCGGCATTGCTGGCCCCAATCCTGGTCATCGTATTCAGCAAAGGGAAAGTCGCTGATTACATACCGATAAGTGCGGCCCTGGCCATTTTGGCTTCATACATCATCCAGCCTTATGTAAGTGAATTCCAAAGCATATGGTTCAGCGGATTGGCTTCATTGACGATCCTGGTGATTTGTATGATTCTTACCCTCATCAAGAACAATTGGAGGTTTGTGAAAACAAAACCATAAATACTGTAAACCCCAATCATCATGATGCTCCATACATGAATGGGGTTCTTCTTTTTATCTCGTAATAACTTAGCTTGCCACCTTTCTGAAATACCGATAAACCTTTTCTAGCTTTTGAGTCTGTTTCCCCTTTGGGCTTTCCATATTGCCGAATTCGAAAAACTTCACTTTTTTGATTCCGACAAAATTGAATAACGCTCTTTTCATCAAGATTTTATGCGCATCATTCAACCAGAGAAGCGGATACTTTGCAGGTCCCTTCATCGTGGACACACATACGACCGACTTTCCCTTTAGGAGACCCTCCGGGAACAATCCCTTTTTATCCCTGTAAGCAAAATTCGCAGAAAATAATTGATCAATGTATCCCATCAGCATTGCCGGAGGCCTCCCCCACCAGATAGGATAGACAAAGACAATCTTGTCGGCCCAGGTAATTTGATTTCTATATTTTTCAAGCTGAGGATCACGATGCATATCACGCCTTCGTTTATGCTCATTGAACTCCAAGAGCGGATTGAAGCCCTCTTCATATAAATCCAATACCTGCAGCCCCTTTATGTTCGGGTTCTCCTTACTTCCTTTTATGACTTTTTCTAAAAAAGCATGGCTTAAGCTTTTTTGATTTGGATATGTGTAGATGACCAGCACGTTCATGACGTCCCCCCTATTACTTATCATTTGACAACTATAATATAACACCGCTATTTTTTAGTTGTCAAATGATAATTGTATTTTGATAATATTTTTGATATCTTCACAAGAGAGGTGAAAGCTATGGACAAAAAAGCCCTTTTTGAAAAAATGGTCACATTTACAACTTCCGTACATCAAGTGACACACGAATTGACCCAAAACGCCAAATCCGATTCCATCACGCCGGTACAATATAAAATTCTTGAATATATAACAGTCAGTCAGCCTGTCACACCAAGTGAAATCAGTGACTGTCAGCATATTTCCATGCCTAACACGAGCCGTGAACTAAAAAAATTAAGCGAAAAGAATTTAATTGAAAAAATAAGTGATTCGGAAGATAGACGGAAACAATACATCCGCCTCTCCAAAGACGGGGAAAGGATAATGAACGAGGCTTTTGCAATCGTGGAATCCCGTTTCCAAAGCCGGCTGCAATATGCATCAAAGGAAGATTTAGCGGATATTGACCGTGCCCTGGACATTCTTCAAACAAAACTTTTTTACTAAATAAACAAAAATGGCTCCCGGGATGAAGTTGACAAAGAATCAACTTCAATCCCGGGAGCTCCTTCATAATCCCCATGCATGTTTTATCATCAGGTACCGCAAAAAGTCCGGTATGGTTTTGTTGACTCAGGCAGTGCGGCGTATTCAGCTTGTTCCTCGCAATGTCCATAAGGGTTTGCAAGAACAGCCAAAAGCCGTTCCATCACGCTGTAGTCCCCTTGTTCCACTGCCGCTTCCAACGCCTCTTCCACCCGGTGATTCCGTGGGATCACTGCAGGATTGCTGTTCTGCATCAACTGATTCGAAGCTTCTTTCGATTCCTTCTGCCTGCCCAGTCTCGCCTGCCAAAGCTCTTGCCACTGAGCGAATTCCGGTGCCCCGAAAAGGACCGTATCCTCCACTTTATCAAAGGTCAAAGCACGGAACGTATTGGTATAGTCGGCACCATGCTTCTTCATCATACTGAGGATGCCATTAATAAGGGCTTCATCCTGAGTCTCTTCGTTGAATATCCCCAACTTCGCCCTCATTCCCGCTATCCAATTAGCGTGATACAGATCATTAAAAACAGAAATCCTATCTTGGGCCAGTGTAACGGCCTGATCTTGGTCATCATGCAACAGTTGCAATAGGGACTCAGCGAATCGCGCAAGATTCCATCCTCCAATAACCGGCTGGTTGCCATAGGCATAGCGGCCTTGTCTATCAATTGAACTGAATACCGTTGCAGGGTCATAGACATCCATGAAGGCGCAAGGGCCATAATCTATGGTTTCCCCGCTGATCGTCATGTTGTCGGTGTTCATCACCCCATGAATGAAGCCAACCAGCTGCCATTGGGCGATGAGCTCAGCCTGACGCTTGACCACTTCCTGCAGCAGCGAGAGATAACGGCTTTCATCGGCTTCGATGTCTGGAAAATGACGCTTAATGGCATAGTCGGCAAGTGTCCGGAGTTCCTCAAGCGTGCCCCATTTTGCAGCGAATTGAAAGGTTCCGACACGAAGATGACTCGAAGCCACTCGGGTCATGATGGCACCAGGCAGCCCGGTTTCACGGATGACCGTTTCACCTGTCGTCACAACTGCCAGACTTCTGGTGGTAGGAATGCCAAGCCCATGCATCGCCTCGCTGATAATGTATTCGCGGAGCATCGGTCCAAGTGCAGCCCGGCCATCGCCCCCGCGGGAGTATGGCGTTCTTCCTGGACCCTTCAGCTGGATATCGACCCTCTCTCCTTCTGGCAACACCTGCTCACCAAGCAATATCGCCCGGCCGTCCCCCAACATGTTAAAATGGCCGAATTGATGCCCAGCATATGCTTGTGCAAGAGGCGAAGCACCTTCAGGTACCTCGTTTCCGGCAAACACCGCCACTCCATCTTCGCCTTGTAGCTTTTTCACGTCCAAACCAAGAGTTCCAGCCAAACTCTCATTGAGAATGACCAACTCCGGTGAACGTACAGGAGTCGGGTTCGTGCTCGTGAAAAACTTTTCCGGAAGAAGCGCATAGCTATTGTCTAAATTCCATCCTGTTTCATTAGTCATGGTTTCTCCTTTTCTAATTTTGACTTTTGTATAAAGGTTCGTTCTCTCAAGATTCAGTTAAAACACGGTATAAAACTCGGTTGCAGTCCATTTTTTAATGTCTACTTCTAACAATTAATTATACCGTTTCTGCCTAAAAATGGCTCTCTTAAAGTTATGTTAAATCCGTGACGCCCCGGGATTTTATAAAACGATTGGTAAAATGCCACCCCTCATCGGTTCCTTAGACCCCGTACTCTTCAAACATTTAACGAAACGAAGATCATTTCTTTACTTCTAGGTTTAATAGGTCAACGAAAAGTGAAAAAACCTTTCGTTTCATAATTGGCAACTAAGCTATTAAGTGTAGATTTGAAATAAAGTCACGATGTTTTCAAAAAAGTTACGGCGTTTCACCCCTTTGGATGTTTATCTAAAGGGGTGTTTTTAGGATTGGAAAATTTTGATTCCACAAAAAATTGGGGGATTGGAAGAAGGAAAGCTATGTATGATTAGGGATGTAAGTTTATGCTTTTTATGTAATAATTATTTTGTAGAAGTGTAAAGTTACAATTCATACATAGTGAAGGTGGGGATCATAATGGCAACGGGAACACATGCTGTAGTAGTTCCAGTAGATGTACAAGCAGTTTGGGATTATGTCAGTGATCTCGAAAAATGGGCAACGGCAGTACCAGCCTATAAAGAACATGAAATCATAAATGACAAGCAATCTATCTGGACATTTGAAGGTAGTGTGAAAGGTATTAAAAAAACAATACAAGCGCAGGTAGATATTACCGAATGGAATGAACCTTCAAATATTAAGTTTGAACTGAAAGGTTTATCAGATAATTTTACAGGAAGCGGTCACTTTACTGCAGAAGATGTTAATGGTAAAACACTAATGACTTGTACGGTGGAAGTCCATGCAGGCGGATTATCTGGTGCGGTGTTAACACCAATTATTAAATGGGCTGTTCCAAAAGTAGCATCTCGTTTAACAGAATCCATCGCACGTAAAATTGCAGTATTCTCATAGTTTTCAAAGATTGAAAGCCAATTCATTTTGGAGATGCCTTCTCTGAAGTATAGAGGGTAACATTCTGAAGTGACCAATGTAATGCTATGGAGCTCTATTAGAAATTTTATAATTAGCGGAAGGGGCTGTCCAAAAATGGATGGCCTCTTTTTTCAATATTCGAGAGTCGGGAGCCTTAATGGCATAAGAATCACAAAACTCCTCAAACTTTTTTATGAAAATCTCATACTTATCTAATAAGAGTACCTCCCATCCCGAACCATGATTTTAAAGAAGACTTGATTACCCTTCATATTTTTTACTTTTTTATATAGTACAATTTCATCATTAAGCCACATAAAGGGATATAATCATTTTGCATCAAAAAAGCCTGCAATCGATTCGGCAGGCTTTTTTATATCATCTATGATTTTCTCAAACAGGTGAACAGAAACTTGCTAATCGTGTGGAGGATTCATGTTTTCTGAATGCCCCCCACCTTTTTCTGTCCGCTTCGTCTCCTATATCCCTCTTCCAATCCAATATATGCTTAATTCAGTAAAGTCAGGCTAATAAAGGCAATGCCAAATATACAGTACAGAATGAGGGTAAAGGGCTGGGGAAAAATAATATATACTATCATACTAATGATCATCAACAGGATGCTGAAGGCATTTATCCTATCTCTCCACATACTCACCTTTGGTCAACTCCTTTTCCACAAGCGTAAGGTACATTTTCATCGCAAACTTCTTCCGGTGCTGCCTGGCCGGCTTTGAGGAAGCACTTCTCCCACAGTCAAAGCGAGCATCAGCAAAAATAGAGTTTCTTCTTCATCCTTCATTCCACTTTGTTATAATGGCTTTGTGCCTAATTTGCATTTTTTCATTTTTCGTTAGTAAGTAAGCGACTGATAATTTATAATTATAAAATTGAACCCGCTAAACAGCCATGTAGCCAAAATGATAAATCTATAAAAATAATTTAAATATTCAGACTTTTTAAGGGGTATGAAGTGAATGATCTATAAAACTTTCAAGGTTGTATTAAGAGCCTTGCACAAAGGCCAAACAGAGGAATTCGCTTATGTTTTTGAAGGGAAAAGCTTGCTGATCGGCCGTGCAAGCCAGCACTCCAAAGCTGATTTCAAGCTTTACAATGACTTCGTTTCCAGGGAACATTGCCGGATTTATATGGAGGAGGGACAGCTCTTCATTGAGGATTTGGCAAGCAAACACGGTACCTCGGTGAACCAGATGCCGCTCGTACCGGGCAATCCCTGTCGCATTGAACCGGGAGATTCAATTACTTTGATCAATGGACTGATTGAATTCATGATTTCCATCGACAACGATTTAACAAGGGATTTCACCCCGGTGAACCCCGAGTTCCAGCAAACCGTCACTATCAATGAGCACCTTCAGACCGTGATCATCAATGAAGAAGCACCCATTAAAATGCCGACAAAGGAATTCAATTGCTTTAAGCTGCTTTATGAAAATTTGGACAACCTAATTTCAAAGGAAGAGATTGTCCAGCAAGTATGGCCAGAGAGAGTCGGTGATCCCGAGCAAATTGTGACGGCAGAAGAAATCGCTTCACTGCTGTACCGGGTGCGGAAACGGATAAATGGGCACTTCGCAATAAAAGCCGTCATTCAAAAAGGATATTATATGGAATCCATCCATTCATTCAACCTATCGGACTTATAATGACAATCATTCGAAAAACATGAAAAAAAAGCATTGCTGATAACAATGCTTTTTTTTCATGATTCAATCATGCTTTTATTTCTTCGGTAAGTCCAGATTCGTGAATTGATCGACTGGAACGATGTCTTCTTCCATATCCATCACCTTCAGCACAACCCGGTCCCCTACATTCGTCAACACAACATCGGATAGCTCATTGACTCCAGGGTCCACCGAGAATCTCTTGGCATTGCCTTCTACAATTAAATAGAATACGTATCCATTTGAAAGATTGGCATCGTTGATCCTTGTAACTTTCCCCTGTATTTTTTTCATCTCAAATCCTTTTTGAGGTGTCACACCGCTGACTTTCCCTAAAGAGGCAATCAGCTTTTTATAATTGCGGAAAGCTTCGTCTTTCGTTTTCCCATAGACCACTTGGGGGTTATCACTATTGGCATACACGATCGCCACACCTTGGAACTTGCTGCCCTTTGTAACCGGAATCACATAAGTGGGAGCACCGTAAATCGTATAGAAAATTCCATTAGTGGCTTTCCACCCTGGATATTTAGACAAAAACTCACTCGCATTTGCGTTGGATTTTGCCTCCTTACCAGTCAGAACGGACGTGACGCCTTTATAGTACGTCATTTCACCGGTTTTGGCATTGAAAACACCATAACCTACAAGGGTTTTGGAGTTGCCTTTTGATTTAGCCCTGGTGAAGTCCACTACATAAATCAATTCGCCTTTTTCGTTAAACGTAACCTGCATATTATCCTCATTAGGAATCAGGACATCTTTCTTCGGCCCAATCAAGGACTGGTTCTTCCACCCGTGAACATATTTTCCCCAGTAGGTCCAATATTCCAGGGCTGTTTCCAATGTGTATGTCCGATCTACCCATTTAGGTTCTTTTCCTTTAGGATAGTATTTCGTGTCCCCCGTTTCCGGATTCACCAATACCACCCCGTCCACTACGGGACCGCTGCGATATTTCAAATAATGTCCGACTGAAACTACGAAGAAAGGCTTTCCATCTTCGTTCGGTTCCAAATATGAATCATGGATGATTTTATTCGGATAGGCCTTGCGAATCGTTCTTTCCAAATCATGATCGAGGTACTGTGAGGGAGCATACAGCATCTTCCCTTTGACAGTACTTGCCCCTTTATCCGTCGATACGGCGGAAATCAGATTATAACCTGGTGTGTATTCCGCTTTCCCTGCTTTCAAAAACCCGTCCATTTCAATGGGCGATGTATAAGCCAATTCACCATTGATATTGGTTAGACGGTATTCGCCTTCAGTGAAATATGATGCATTTTCTATTTTATTAATCGCTGCATCGCCTTTTGCGTCAGCCATTTTCACTGTAACAAGCGGCATGGTTTTTATATCTTGAACTTCTTCCAGCTCTTTTTTCTTATCGACTTTCGCCAATCCATGCAGATCAGCGGCAAAAGTGATGGGGTAGAACAGCATGATGACCCATGCTGCTATCAAAACGGCACCTAGCAAACTGTTGAAGTGTACGTTCCAAGGTATTTTTGGTTGCTTTGCTGCTTCATTTCCCCTCCGATTCCGTCGGGTGCTTGAAGTTTCACTGGCACTGTACACATAAATTCTTGAATCGATGATGAGAATGAGCCCAAGTATAATGGCAAAACTCGAAAAGAATGCAGCGGCAGTGAGATCCAGCAGCAAGATATCGATAACGAAAAAAAGTATGGCAGCAGAAACTAAAAGTCTCAGCACCTGTTCAATGAAAAAAGGTATCTCCTTTTTGGCGATTGCGTTTGTCCATCTCTGCGGAATCAAGGAAAGCCCCAATATGGCAATTGGCACTTTCAATAAAATTCCTTTTAAGATGAAAACGAGTAGTGAAATTATCATGGTTTTAAAAATCTCTCCTTGTCATGTGCGTTTCCATATACCCATTTTATCACTTTTGTACAACTATTTTACTATTTTTTAATATATCGAAATAACGTAAAAAAAACTACCAATATTATTTGCTCCACGATGCTACTTTTATCGATTTAATGTTTATATAGACTCTAGAATAGGATCGATGCCAAAGGGGGCGAAGCCTTATGATTTATGAAGAAACTTACCAATACCTATTAAGGAATGTATCTTCCACTGAATTCGATACGTGTTTGTACGCCTTGCTCCACAGTGATTGGGACGGGGTCATCCAGAGCCCGCTTCATATGATGGCCCGAGGAGTCGGAACGACAGAAAAGTACTTAAGGCAGATCATCACTAAATTCACCGCACCACAAGGATCACTAAAAAAAGTGTTTGTGCCTGTTCATCAAGGTGAAGATATTTTATATAAGTTTAACCTTGGTCCTGCAAGTAATCTTGGCTATAACAGGAAGACGGACCGTTATTGCAAGAAATACCGTTTCTTTTATTGCGATGCTTTCAAAACCTTAACGATTCATGGAAAACGGCTGCTGCTGATGGGCGCTTTCCGAATGTCCGTTTTGAAGTCTGAAGAAGTCCTATTCGATTATAATGAAATCGTTCCTGATTCCAATTCGCCATTCACGAGGAAGCGCTTGTTGGATGCAGTCGATGCCATCCATGAAGCTTTAGGCCATTTAGTGACGATTTCTTTTGCGAGCAGGGCTTTTTCAAAGAAAGAAGTTCTGGTATTCACCTTTACCGAAGGCGTGTTGGAGCAGTATAAGGAAAATAGGGCGGAAAGGACATGGTTGCGTAGAACGATTTTTGACTCTGGCTACCTTGGGCATATCAATGATTCTGTATGCAGGGAATTGGAACGGGTAGGCAAATATATTTTCCGTTCATTTCTGCAGGAAACGACAAACATCTCCAATGATATCCAAAAGGAACTGCAGAAGTTAGCCCGTTTCGTCTATTCTCATTCTCTTAAGAAATTTGGCCAGACGATTCCTGCCAATGAGCAGTTACTTCTTGCCCCAAAACAAGCCTCTGCTTATTTAAGCAAGATCATGTACAATGAAACATTGGAACAGATGGTCAAGTATGCCCACCAGGCGGAATCCATCAAAAGCCTGCTTGAACGCGATCATTTTCATAGAAACATCTCCGAGAAAGCTCTCTGCCGGGAAGTGAATGATTTGGAAATGGCTGAACATATCAAACCCATTCTCCAAAAGTACCAACAAGCAGACTTCATCCGCCATGTGCTGAACGACTGGTGCGAAACATGGCTCATTTCCCGTGTAAAGACAGTGACAGAAGAATTCCGGGCAGAAGGAAAAAGGAAAAGTACAGATGCTGATAAGCAGGACGCGTTCGAATATATGACGCGCATTAGGAACGATACATATGACCAGTTGGACAGGCTGTTGACCTTGCTTCTTAAGTTCGGCAATCATGCAGTGGCCCCGGCTGTCCGGAACTTCCCTCTCACTAAGAAAAAGGAAACCCTCCAATCCTATTTCGCGATCCAAAAGGAGCGTCTCGGCGTTCTCCCCTTTTCCTTTTAAAAAATCACCCGGTTTAAGCCTTTTAATAGGTCATTTGTTTTCCAAGAGAACGGATCCGTTCTCTTTTTTTTTGCTTGTAACGAAGGCCGACTGTTAATTGCAGAATGACGATTGTGGTTTGGTGATTGGCACATTGTGGATTTCTCCCCTGAATTCGTGTATTGCCTATGGACCTTGTGGATAAGGGAACTTGGGCAGCAGTTTTTTTTGAAGGCAGGACATGACCCCTGCATGGGCAAGGGCATTTATCCAGAGTTATTCTAAGGGTCTAAGAATGGGTCTATATAAAGGAACTGAAAAAGGTTTTGAACATCAGTATGAATAAGGTGTTGAATCTAGGAGGCCGCTATACGGGTAAAAGAGCCCCATTTAGAATGGAAGGCCCTTATGACTTGTTATGGCATTAATAATATTTTCCCCGAACTTTTCCGGCTTTCAAGAAGTCTATGTGCATCCGCCCCATTTTCCAAAGAGAAAAGAGTCGGTTCCTTGATGAGGATTTCCCCGGACAGAATCCATTGGAACAGCTCTGCTGTTCTTCTTGTCCGTTCTTCATGGGTAGTCAGGACGTTCCAAAGGTCTCCGCCTATTAATGCTTTCGATGTATCCATTAACATTCTTGGATCGATTTTCTCTGGATCACCGCCTGCCATTCCAAAAAATACAACCGTTCCTCCAGTCTTGGTCGCCTCGAAACTATCCATCAAGGTTTGGCCCACTGATTCATAAACGACATCAACGCCTTTCCCCCCTGTTACAGCCTTGATGGAATCCACCCAGTCCGAACCGTAAAGGAAAACATGAGCCGCCCCCATTTGTTTGGCAACCGCCGCTTTATCATTTGTTGAGGTCAAGCCAATGACCTGACCGCCCTTCATTTTGATCATCTGTGTCAGTAATTGACCGACTCCACCAGCAGCGGCATGGACCAGAATGGTTTCACCTGCTTTAACTTGATGACTGTCATGGGTTAAATATTGGGCAGTCAATCCTTGAAGTAAAACGGATGCGGCCGTTTCAAAGGAAATGTACTCAGGCAGAGGTAACAGTTTATCAGCTGGAACTGAAACCAGCTCCGCATTGGCATGGGGAACATCAGCGAACCCCACACGATCACCGGCTTTCAGATGATGGACATCTTCCCCGACATGTTCGATGACCCCTGCCCCCTCATACCCTAGAATGAATGGGGGATCACCCACCAAATGATAATTCCCTTTCCTTCTATATACATCGGCAAAATTCAATCCGATTGCTTTCATTCGTACGATCACGGCTGATCTTGAATGTTCAGGTTCTGCAATTTCCCTTACAGACAGAACTTCGGGCCCGCCGAAATCATCAAAGACAAGTGCTTTCATTATCCTGACTCCCTTCAATGTTTCTTCATTCTTTAAGATATAGGATGGATCCTTCGGTGGCAAGAAACACAAATAACCGCTCTCCCTTAAAGGCAAGAGCGGTCACTAAGTTTACTCAATCTGTATTGGAACCAGGGCCGTTCTTTCGTTTATTCGCAGAGTATTCTTTACCATGTGCTTCATGTTCTGCAATGATGTCCGCTTTCGGAATATGGTTATTTTTTTTCGGTGAACCAGTACGGTTACGATGTTTTTTTCCCATGATCTATCTCCCCTTCATTCAAAGCTATTTATGTTGAACTAATGTTAGCTTGTCCGATTACCACTGAAAATACCGGCAAAATAGGCGCTTCATAATAAAGGAAAAAACATCGCGGGAGCCGAATAGATGTAAAACGGATATATGAGGAGGGATAAACATGTTTCCTGAATTGAACACGGAAAGGTTACGCTTTCGGGAAATTCGTGAAAGTGATGCGGAAGCGGTTTTCCAATGCTTATCAAAAGATGAAGTCACCCGCTTTTATGGCCAGGATTCATTGGAAAATGTCGAACAGGCGAAGGATATCATAGCGTCTTTTGCAAAAAACTATCTTGAAAAAAGAGCTATCCGATGGGGAATTGAAAGAAAGGACACACAGGAATTGATTGGTACCATCGGTTTTCATGCCCACAGTCCCAAATACAGACGGGCGGAAATCGGTTATGAACTCCATCCAGCACATTGGCGGAAAGGATTTGCGTCAGAAGCACTTAAGGAAATTATCGCTTACGGTTTCAATGACCTTGATTTAACCCGCATCGGCGCGGTCGTTTTCCTGGAAAACCAGCCATCAAGTGAGCTCTTGCTTAAGCTGGGCTTCATCCAGGAAGGGATATTAAGGAGTTATATTTACCAAAACGGTATCCCTCATGATACATATGTGTATTCCTTGCTGAAGTGAAGAAATTTGTGGCACTCCTGCCGAATGACTGGTTAGCCAAGACCCGCTAGATGCTTGCTTTGATGAGGGCTTGGCAGTCAGTCGGCGTAAAGGGGGTGGCTTTCCGGAACCAAGTTTCAGTTCTGTTCGGAGCATCCTTTCCCCATTCCATTTACTCATATGAATAAGATAAAACCGAAAATAAATTTCCTTTATATTCCAAATTACCCGCAAAAGAAAGTCACCAAAACATGGCGGCTCCCACTTCACGTGACTACAAGATAGTCCTTCAAGGCCTGCTGCAGCGTCCCCTTTGTTTCAGCTCTATTCTCGATTTGGACCCCTGAACGGATCATTTTCGTTACCACTTCAGGGCGTAATCCAGTCACTACAGCTTTACACCCCATCATTGCCGTTCCATCGAGGATTTTCAATAAATCATTAATGATTTCAACTTCCATTTCGATGATACCGGATAAATCCAAAATCAAGGTCTGTATCCGCCGTTCACCTATCTCCTGCAATACTTTTTCCTCGATTATCTGTATACGTGTATTATCGATTGTCCCAATTAACGGAAGGACGCAGGTAGTGGGGGTGACTGGAATGATTGGGACGGATAGATTTTCCACCAAGTTTTGCTGAGCAAGAATTAATTTGTCTTTGTAATCGGAGTAGCTGACGAAAAAGGATTTAAGAAATACATCAACCTTTTCATTCACTTTTTTCTCTAATTCAAAAAAGGTTTTGGATTCACTGAAGACTACTTTTGCACTTTCGAATTTATAAAGAAATGTCCAAAGCGTTCTGCGGATGGCCTGAATCCATTCCAGCTTGAACGAAAGTGTCAAAGAGTGGGTTGCCCACGTAACTCCCTCTTGTTCGGCAAATGCAATCATATCCGTTTCATTCTGTTCCACTATATAACGGATGAGCTTATGGGCATTATTCAAAAGGTCGACATTTCCAATCAGCAGAATTTCTTCAATTTTATCCCTGACATTGACAGCTTCTGATAAAAGATATTCTTCAAATTCACTTTTATTCTGCAAAAGGAATTCCATTATCTTTTCTTCCTCATAAACAAAACTCACTCTTCCCCACTCCCTTTTTGAACTCCAACTGTGATTTTTGTTACTATTTACTTTCTAGATGGGTGGAGTTTTTTCCTGCTAATTGCTCCTATATTAAAAAAATATGGTTAGTACATTGCTTAAAACCGATTATACCTCATCTCCGGAAAAAATATTTTTCGATGCGGAAGAAAATATTAAATGGGTGGACGACTTCCCGTATTTAATGGCTTCATCGACGAAGTCTTCCAGCGTTTCCATCGAAAATGTACTTATTTTAATCAAATAACTGTATTGACCGGCTAACCGGTGGCATTCCAGCACTTCCGGATGGTTCAAGCTAAATTGATAAAAGTCTTTGCATCTATCCGTTTCGAATAATATGAATGCCGTTATGCGCCTATCAAGTTTTTCAAGTGATATTTCCGTTTTATATCCTTTTATCACTCCGCTTTCCTCTAATTTATTCACCCGTTCCTTCGTTGCTGGAGCCGTTAAAGAAACTTCATGTGCCAGTTCTTTCATGGACATGCGCCCATTATTCTCCAGCAAGGAAAGTATCTTTTTATCCGTTCGATCCAATTCAATCACACCCACTTTTTATTGTTAATAGAATTTACCTAAATACATTATAAAATAAACAGAAATGAAATGATTACATAATTTATCGTATGTATTAGGGAATTCGCTTTTTATATAATAAACACAAATATAAATAAGGGGGATTCACGATGAAAAAAGTATTGATGCTGCTATCCAATGGATTCGAAGCGGTAGAAGCAAGTGTGTTTACAGATGTATTGGGCTGGAATAAATTAGAGGGTGACGGTACGACTGACCTGGTAACGGTGGGACTTCATGAACAATTGAAATGCACATGGAATTTCATTGTGCAGCCCGAATTGACCCTCGATCAAGTGAACCTTGATGACTACGATGCTTTGGCCATTCCAGGAGGATTTGAAGAAGCCGGTTTCTATGAGGATGCCTATGATCAAAGGTTTCTTGATGTGATCAAGTATTTTCATGATAAGAACAAAATCATAGCAACCATTTGTGTAGGTTCTCTCCCACTAGGAAAAAGCGGGATATTGAATGGAAGAAAAGCCACTACATACAACCATCCAACCAGTATGAGACAAGGGCAGCTAAAAGATTTTGGGGCGATTGTCGTTAATGAACCGATTGTCGTCACGGACAATATCATTACATCCTACAATCCTTCCACTGCATTCGATGTTGCCTTTACGCTCTTGGAAATGCTCACTTCCAAAGATAATTGTAAACATGTGAAGGAATTGATGGGCTTCCATTAAGGTTTTCTTCCGCTTCAGGCACTCGCTTTCCGCGGGCGGCCGGGGAGCCTCCTCGGCTGGGCTCCATCTATAATCAAGGGTCCCGAATGAATTCGGAACCCTTTTTCACGTTACTTCCAATAAGTCAATGAACGGGTTTTCATGGATTCACGGAACTGTTTTGTTGATTCTGGCAGGACTTTATTCGTTGCGTAATCGATGATGACACCATACTGGCGAATGACATCCAGACTATCCAGCTCGCCATTGGCGAATTTGTCTTCGACTCTTTGTACGCTTTCCTCAAGCCATTGTTTACGGTTGTTCCTGATATACGACCTAGCTTGTTCCGTTGCTTCAACATCTATTTCGAATAAATCGAGATCTTTATCGATTTCTTTGATCACGACTCCATAATCTTTTTTGGCTCGCTCAATTGAAACATATTCATCGATCACATCTTCCAAGACATCTTCGGGATTTCTTTCAAGCGGATCTCCCAGTCCCCCGCCCCCAGCGGATGGGCGTACAAAGGAATCTCCTTGCTGCACCTTCACATTTGAAAAAATCGCACCTAAATAACGTTCGTCCTCTTTGCCCGGATTCAGCCATGCTCCATGCGGGGAAGAAGGAAGCCCTCCAAAAATCCCCCATGTTATTGAACGGGAACGGTCACAGCAATAGGACATGACGGTGTTTTTGACATTCGTGAGTGTACCGCCCTTTTCTACACCGCACCCGCCGCGGTATTTCCCCGGCCCGGCAGAGTCGGTGATGATTTCATGCTTCATCGTCACGACGGGTGACAATCTTTCTTGCCCTTCGCAAGGCTGCACACTTAGGCCCAAACCGAATGTCGGCGAAGTGGCGTTCACACCGTCCCGGTCATAGCGTCCTCCATGACCGCCGGCCATCCAGTCATACCACATGAAGTATTTATCTTGCTCCTGGCGTTGATCCCAACCGCCGATAAGTAAATACTCCAGGTTAAATGAGCATGCAATCGCTCTTTCCGGCATGATATTGGACCAGAGTTCGAAGCAAGCACTCATGATTTTTTCATAGGCCCCTGAACAAAAACCGGTTACGGCAATCGGTGCCGGGGCATTGACGACGGAATTTTCCGGAAGTTCAATCTTCACCACTCTGTAAAAGCCGGAGTTCAAAGGGATTTCAGGAAAAAATGTCTTGGTTCCCGAGTATGCTGCTGATAAAGATGCCCCGAAACCGGCATTCAAAAAGCAGCCGATATAAGAATGTGAACCAGAAAGATCATAATGGATCTCGTCATCCGTGATAGTCATCTTAACCCTGATCGGAATCAGGCCGTCTCCGGCTTCCGGGTCCATATCAATATAATCAACAGTCTCCCAGGTTCCATTCGGTAAAGCCGCAACCTTGGCCCTCGCCAAGCGCTCCACATAATTCTGCACTTCCGCAAAGGCAGACAAAGTCGTATCGATTCCATACTTCTCGATGATGGCAAACAACTGGCGCTCGCCTACCTTGGCCGCTTCCACTTGAGCACGAAGATCGCCGACACGTTCCTCAGGGACGCGCATGTTCGAAACGAGCACATTGACCACATCTTTTAAAAATGTTCCTTTACTATATATCCTTAGCGGCGGAATCCTTACTCCCTCGCCAAAATGTTCCTTGGCATTGATATCGAAGGAGCCAGGTGTCGAGCCGCCCATGTCGGCCCAATGGCCATTCGTCTGCATGAACGCAATGAGCTTGTCCTCATGAAAGACTGGCAAGAGAACCCGTGTATCATTGAAATGAGTACCGCCCCGATACGGGTCATTGACCAAGAATACGTCCCCGGGATGGATATCACCCCCGAAGTCCTCGAGCACCGCCTTTGCCGTTAGATGCAGTGTTCCTACGTGGACCGATATATCCTGCGTCCCTTGCATGACTGTATTTCCTTCTGCATCACAAAGCGCACAACTGAAATCCCGATTATAAATGACGAAGGAATAGCATGTCCGAAGGATTTGTTCAGCCATCTGATCTACAAGGTTAACGAAGCCATTTTTAATCACTTCAAATGTCACCGGATCTAAACCTGTTCCAACTCCAGATTGGTCAATTAACTGTTTATTCGACAATGAAATCCACCTCTTTTTATTTATTTTGGGAAAGAATCAAGTTTCTGTATTTATCAACTTTTGCCGTGAAATTTGGCGGAATGACAGTCGTTGTATCAAGCTGATCCACGATGGCAGGCCCCGGGATTTCAGAAAAGGCCGGAATGAGTTCCCGGTTATACACGTTCGTATTCACATACCCTTCCTCTTCGAAATAGACATCACGAGTTTCCTTCAAGGCATCAGCAAGTGTGCCCCCTGGTTCATAAGTCGGGAATTCAGGTTTTGGCACAGTTCCGATAGCCGTAACGAGCAGCCCGTAGATTTCCACGGTCTGTTCTTTATCGGAAAAAGAAAATTCCCGTTCATGCTCTTGATGGAAACGGTCAAGGGTCTCTTCCAATGAAGAAATCGGGCAATCGACTTCTATCGCCAATGAACGCCACTGTCCCATATACCTCATGTCAATATAGCGCACCAATGTGGAAGCTTCCTTAGCGACCCCTTCTTCTTGCAATAACTCCGCGGCCTCTTTTTCCATTCCGATGAATTCCCTCTCTAAATCCATTAACGATACATCTTTAACATTCTTGACATAGGTTTTGGATATATCATGACGAACATCGACCAACAGGCATCCCATTGCAGCGGCAACACCCGGATGCGGCGGGATGATGACAGTCGGGATTTCCATTTCCTTGGCGAGGTACGCTCCATGTAAGGGTCCAGCGCCTCCGAAAGCCACAAGTGCAAAGTCGCGGGGATCGTATCCCCTTCTGACTGAAATCAGCCTTAGCGCATCACACATATTGGCATTGGCCACCCGTGTGATGGCATTCGCCGCTTCTTCAATCGTATAATCGAATTTCTTGGCGATCTTATCCACGACTTCAATCGCTTTTTGTTTATCAAGTTCCATTTGCCCATCCAATAGTTTTGTGCCAAGTCGTCCCAATACAATATTGGCATCGGAATTGGTCGGTTCCACGCCACCCCTGCTATAGCAAGCAGGTCCGGGTACCGCGCCTGCACTTTGAGGGCCATTGCGTAAAGAACCGCCTTCATCCACCCAAGCCAAGCTTCCTCCTCCTGCTCCTATCGTCAGGATTTCGATACTTGGGAAACCGATCGGATATCCATACTCGATATACCAATCTTTAGTAATCCGCAAATCACCTTCATGCATCAAGGAAATATCGGTGCTCGTTCCTCCCATATCCAGCCCAATGGCATTATTGAACCCGCAAAGCTGGGCGATATGTTTACTGGCAATCGCACCTGCAGCGATTCCGGAACTTGCGAGCCTTGCCGCATAACGGGGTACGGTTTGGGATGTCATTACCCCTCCGCCGGAGTGAAGCACTAATATATCATCTTCATACCCCCGTTTATTCATTTCACCTTCAAGGGTTTTAATATACTTGCTGACAGTCGGTCCTAAAACCGCATTGACGATCGTCGTACTCATGCGCTCATGCTCAAAAATCTCAGGAAGGACTTCACTTGAAATGCATATATAGACGTCCGGGAGTTCCTCCTGGATGATTCGTTTCACTTTCGCCTCATTGCTTCCATTTACATACGAGTTCATGAAGCAAACCGCAATGGATTCCGTACCGCGTCTTTTTAATTTCCTTGCCAGTGACCGTACTTCCTCTTCATTGATTTCCGTCAAGACATTCCCTGCAAAATCGATGCGCTCTTCCACTTCAAAACGGTCTCTTCTTTGTATATACGGTTTGGCTACATCATCATATGTATCCCATAACTCAAGCTTGGTTCCTCGGCGGATTTCCGATACATCCCGGAATCCAGCGGATGTAATCAATGCTGTTTTTGGCAATTTCCTTTCAATCAAGGCATTGGTGCCCACTGTTGTACCATGGGAAAACATTTTAATATTTTCACAATCTATTTCCGCCTTTGCAATTCCATCCAAAATGCCGATTTCCGGATTCTGAGGAGTCGACGACGTTTTCGTGATGGAAATTTCCTTCGTGCTTTCATCAAAAACGAACACATCCGTAAATGTTCCGCCTACATCAATTGCGAGCCTAGTTTGCTTCGTACCTATCATTTCATTCCCACCCCTGCTACAAGATTTTAAAAAAATCATACCTTTTGACATTGCTTCGTACCCATTTCACCACTTAATGGAACTGTGTGAAAGAGTGTCAGCCAGCCGCTGGATTTTCTTAGCCAAAAAAGGAACATGATGAAATAAAAAAAACCAGTCATATCAATAAGAAATCATTGATATAACTGGTTTTTGATCTAGGTTTAGCTTCGCTGGGCGGCGAAGTCTATTAGATTCGACAGTTATTTATAGAATTCATCTTTAAATCACCAGTCCCCTTAAGGCGATGGCAGAGTAGTATTTGCTAGATAAACTACCTTTTCACTATGGCTATATACTTTATCTTACGTCAATCCACCATAAAGTCAAGGGTATTTTTTAGAATACTCAAACAATTTATAAGGCTAAGAAGTTTACAAATAAGTGAAATTAAGGAACCATAACTGTTCCCCTATGCTTACGCAACAAGGTTATTTATCAGGTGCTTCCGATGTGCCTTCCTCACTGTTTTTGAGGTAAACTTCAGAAATTCCATTCATGCCTTCCGATAGTTGTGCTTTAGTATATTCCATACTGCCAACCAGTTTATGAAGCTTCTTATCATCATTCACTTCTGTAAGTTTAGATTCTGAATCCGTCACATTATTTCACCTCCATCATTTAGGATGGCAAATCAAGATGGAAATATGTATGACCGGCGATAATGATAGACACTCTTGAAGTTCATTTTAGGTAAAGAATGGAATATTCCAGCAGAATCTGTACTTAAATAAGCTAGAAAAGTTTATTTTATGAATCTTTTTTTAAAAATCAGCTGTTTTCATGGAACTAAAGGGATATACTATAGTTTAGCTTTTATTACATTTTTGTTAGTATTTTTACTTGCCACACATTGTGTAATATTTTACAAGTTTTTCTATTTACATCAACAAAATGCTTATTGCAAAGGAGAATTGGATATGTCAGAAACGATTACCCAATCACAAACTGAACAACTTAATGCCAGCCAAAAACAATTAGATGTACTGGACCAATTATTAAACCCTGAGGTTCAGGAATCATTGAACACTTTAGTTGAGCAGTTACCAAAACTAACTGAGTTAGTGAATATTTTAACAAAGTCTTATGATTTCGCTCAATCGGTTGCGACTGATGATGTTTTGAAAAACGATACGGTCAGCGCCATTTCGGAGATCGCGACACCTGTAGTCGATTCAGTGAAAGGGCTTGCGGTTACTGCCATCGAAGCTAAGGATCGTGCTGAAGTGAATCATGACGTGATCGGTCTTTTTGGTCTGTTAAGAATGATGAAAGACCCACAAGCACAAAAACTTTTCC
>NZ_JBHVQU010000016.1:0-49019 GCF_042886655.1 Peribacillus sp. NPDC058002
CAGGGAGAGTCTGTTTGCAGGATCCTGGCTGTTGTTTGCATTGTTGGCGGTAGCTGGAAACTTGACGGGCATACTATATTCTCCTAAGAAACAAAAGGTAAAACGCAAGCTGGAATACAAAAGGTTGCGTCAATACTAGTAGTTGTTTGATAAACTAGGCTCTTTGACCTTATAATGGAGAATAGGAATACCGTGAAAAGGGTGAAGCGCTTGGCTACAAAGCATGAACAAATATTAAAACATATCGATGGGCTCCCTGTTGGCGAAAAGATTTCCGTCCGTCAAATTGCGAAAGCATTGAATGTTAGTGAAGGTACGGCATACCGGGCAATTAAAGAGGCGGAGAATCAGGGCTACGTGAGCTCGATTGAGCGGGTAGGCACGATCCGCATTGAGAAAAAGAAAAAAGAGAATATTGAAAAGCTCACTTTCGCAGAAGTAGTCAATATTGTTGACGGACAAGTTCTTGGTGGAAAAACGGGACTTCATAAGACATTAAATAAATTTGTCATCGGGGCGATGAAGCTGGATGCCATGATGAGATATACAGGGGCAGGAAACCTGCTGATCGTCGGGAACCGTACACAGGCCCACGAGCACGCGTTAAAAGCAGGTGCAGCAGTGCTGATCACCGGGGGATTCGATACGGAAGAGCCCGTTAAAAGGTTAGCTGATGAATTGGAGATGCCAGTCATCTCAACGAGTTACGATACGTTTACCGTCGCAACGATGATCAATCGGGCGATCTATGACCAATTGATCAAAAAGGAAATCTTGCTGGTTGAGGATATTTTGACACCAGTACAGGAAACGACCTTTTTGACTGTGGGTGACCGGGTTCAGACTTGGCATGAATTGAATCAGGAATCCGGGCATAGCCGTTTCCCTGTTGTCGATGACAATATGAAGGTTCAAGGAATGGTCACATCAAAAGATATCATCGGACAGGAAGAACTGACGCTCATTGATAAGGTGATGACGAAAAACCCGATGACCGTAGGCGATAAAATGAGTGTGGCATCTTCTGCACATATGATGGTTTGGGAAGGGATTGAATTGATCCCGGTCGTGAATGACAGTCATATCCTAAAAGGAATCGTGAGCAGGCAGGATGTGCTGAAGGCACTGCAAATGAGTCAAAGGCAGCCACAGGTCGGCGAAACGATCGACGATACGATCACAAGCCAGCTTGTGATGACTTCGAATCGTGGCAAGGGCGAGGAAGTGTATAACTATGGCGTCACTCCGCAGATGACCAATTACCTTGGGACCATTTCAAGCGGTGTGTTCACGACATTGGTCACCGACTCAGCAAACCGTGCACTTCGAAGCTATAAGCGCGGTGATTTAGTCGTGGAAAACATGACGATCTACTTCATCAAGCCAGTCCAGATCGACAGTACGCTTGAAATCCACCCGCGTGTCCTTGATGTAGGACGTAAATTCGGAAAAGTGGATGTCGAGGTGTTTAACCAAGGCAAACTTGTCGGCAAGGCGATGTTGACTTGCCAATTGCTGGACAGATCATGAAAAATAAAAAGGATAATCGAAATTCGATTATCCTTTTTGATTTGCAGCTTCTTCGATTGCATGCGGCAAATAAAATTTATACATTTTATAGCCGCCCCAAACACTGAATAGGCCTACGAAGATGAAAATGGCAGCAATGATATAAGTGATGGTCGTGTGGAACAGAAAAAGCTGATTGATTCCGAATAGTGCGACAAACGCACCAAGGGCGATGGAAGACTTCCCTGAAATCCACTTTTTCTCCATCGGCATCCTGGTTCGGACCGATTTGATTTTATAAAACAGATAGACCCCTAGTGAAAGAACGATCAAGGTGACAAGAATAGGCATCGTTTGAAATTCCCCCAATTTAACATATGTACCTTTTTATTGTAGCGGGAAATGAAAGAGAATGCCACCGTAAACAAGATGAGTCTTCCTATTTCTCCAATTTTTTGATTAAATGAAATATATCATCTTTATAAGGCTCGATAATACATATGTAAAGGGGAGATCTATATGAAAGCTGAAATATTAGCAGATATAAAGCGTTATGATACTATCATTCTCCATCGTCATGTCCGTCCAGATCCGGACGCTTATGGTTCACAGGGGGGATTGGCGGAAATCCTGAAAGCAACTTTCCCCGAAAAGCGAATTTTTACGGTCGGGAAAGAAGAACCGTCAATGAATTATTTAAGAAGGCTCGATGTGATTCCGGATGAAACATATCAAGGTGCTCTGGTCATCGTTTGTGACACCGCAAATACGGACCGGATTTGTGATGCAAGGTACACGACGGGGGATAAACTGATTAAGATCGATCATCATCCTAATGAAGATCCATATGGGGATATGCGCTGGGTCGATACATCGGCAAGTTCAACAAGTGAAATGATTTATGAATTTTACCAGTTCGGTAAAGAACAGGGCTTGAAGATGAGTGATGAAGCGGCACGCCTTCTATATGCAGGCATTGTTGGCGATACCGGCCGCTTCCTATTCCAGAATACGACTGAAAAGACATTTGCCTATGCCAGTGAATTGATTAACTATTCGTTCTCCCGCCCGCAGTTATATCAGGAGATGTATGACGTCGAGGAAAGCATAGTCCGGTTGAATGGCTATGTGCTGCAGCATTTTGAAATCCTTCCATATGGCACAGGGAAAATGATCATCACAAAAGATATACTTGAACGGTTCCAGGCTTCTACATCTGAGGCATCTCAGCTCGTTTCCTCGCTCGGTTCGATTAAAAGTGTTAAGTCATGGGTCTTTTTCATTGAAGAGGATAGAGAAATCAGAGTCCGTTTCCGTTCTAAAGGACCAATCATCAATACGATTGCCCGTAAATATAACGGAGGAGGCCACCCGCTTGCAGCAGGGGCTTCGATTCATTCTTGGGATGAAGTGGATAATATCCTTGCCGACATGGAAGAGTTGAATAAATCGGAATGAAAAAAACTTAAAGACCAAATCGGATATGATTTGGTCTTTAAATATAGTGGCATGATTAAGAAGTAGTCCTTTTTAGTTTGATTTCAATATTCATTTTCGTATAGAACATGATTTCAACGACTTCAAGTCGATAGCGCTTTTTATTGATGGTCACGATCTTATTTTCTATGGACTTCTTCAAAAGCCCCTTTCCGTCATAGACACTGGCGACATCTTTGGCAAGAAGAGAGGAAAGGTCGTCCTCGATGACATCCTCGGCTTCTGCAATACTCAGCCGATCCAGACTGTATTTTTCATTCGTAATGGTTACTTCCACTTCCTGAATCGTCAATATCTCCTCGTTTTTCTGGTTCAATTTTTTATAATCCTGCTCCCAAATTGCGATTTTCCCGTTTAAATCCGTGATAAGTTCACTTTGTTCGTGAAGGGTCCGGATCTGCTTCTCCTGCTGGACACCATGCATATAAAAGAAAATCACCCAACTGATCAATCCGCCAAGTGCAGCTCCGGCAAAGAAGCGCTGCCAGGTGGGAGACCGGTGATAGGGGGGAATCCTCATGATGAAATATGCTCCTGCGTGAACCAGTTTATGATCAGTGCTCCTGTCTGTGCTCCGCCAAGTGCAGATAGAATCAATAGGACCTGCTTGACTATATCCTTCGTTTCCCCGTGGAAAATACCGCGTTCGAAATTATAGACCATATCAAAAGTACCGCCGATTGCAGCGACAATCGCCCAAATACGGAGGCTGTCCGACAGCCGGAATACAGTCGTCATCGGGGCTTGTCCAGTAAAAAAAGCTGCGAGGCCCCCGATTATCGACCCGCCAAGCAATACGCCAAGCGATATGAAAAAGCTGTTGATGAAGGCTGGAACAAAGGCTTCATTCATATATCATCATCCTTTTTTTCTTGATATTCTTCTATTCATTTATATGGGAAGTTCAGAGGTAATATGATAGTCGTCGGAAATCATGAAGTTAAATTGCCCTGGTAATGAGAACATATTTTCTTTTTTTTGAAATAAACACTATAATGAAAAGAAACATGCCTTACAAAGGTGGGAGAAAAAACGTGTATACTCATCTCCATATTCAGAGCGGATACAGCCTGCTGACAAGTACGGTGAAGATCACTGAACTTGTGGCCAAAGCGAAAGCGGATGGCTGTACAAGCCTTGCCTTAACCGATCGAAATGTTATGTACGGTTCGGTCTATTTTTATAAAGAATGCAAGAGACAGGGCGTAAAGCCAATCATCGGCATACTTGCGGATGTCCTTGATGAACGGGATTCGCCACATGGACTTCTTTTATTGGCAAAAAGTCTACAAGGATATCAAAACCTGCTTAAAATAAGCAGTGCCATAAAAACGAAATCCCCGTCAGGTATTCCAATGAATTGGCTTAAAGCCTATTCCCGGGGCCTGATAGCAATCACTCCGGGTGCGGAGGGGCAAATAGAAACGCTATTGAGAGAAGAAAATCCACAGGAGGCCAAACAGGCAGCGGAACGATTTCTGCGAATTTTTGGTCATGATAACTTTTATGTATCCATACAGAGACTTTCGATCGCGAATGAGGAAAAAGGCAACGATGCCATAAGTCAGTTGGCGAGAGATTTAGAGATAAAGATTGTCGCGACGAATCCAGTCTATTATTTGAACGAAAGCGATGCACTCGCTCAAGAAGTCCTATTGGCAATTGGAAATGGCGACAAGCTGGCGGATGAGACGCATACGGTACTTGAATCCGATCAAGTTTATTTGAAAAGCCGGGCCCAGATGGCAGAACTATTCCATGACAGACCGGATGCACTCGAAAATACACTGCATATTGCCGCGCAATGCAATCTGGAAATTCCATTTCACCGTTCACTGCTTCCTAAGTACCCTACTGAAGATGGTGTCACAGCAGAGGAAATGCTCGAGGCCATCTGTTTCCAAGGGCTGAAGAAAAGATTGCCGGAGCCATCCATTCAATATGAAGAGCGTCTGCGATATGAATTGGATATCATCACCAAGATGAAATTCAGCGATTACTTTTTGATCGTCTGGGACTTCATGAAATTCGCCAAGGACCATCAAATCCTGACAGGTCCTGGAAGGGGGTCGGCCGCCGGATCGATGGTCGCTTATGTGCTGTCGATAACGGATGTCGATCCAATCGAACATTCCTTGCTGTTCGAGCGTTTCCTGAATCCGGAACGTGTCTCGATGCCGGATATCGACATTGACTTCCCGGATAACCGCCGTGAAGAAGTGATAGCCTATGTCGCGAAGAAGTACGGGGAACTTCATGTAGCACAAATCATTACATTCGGAACATTGGCTGCCAAGGCTGCATTAAGGGATACAGGCCGTGTTTTCGGCTTGAATTCAAAGGAACAGGAAGCGGTATCGAAAATGATTCCAGGACGCCTGGGCATAACGCTTCCCGAGGCTTACAAGGAATCTAAAAGGCTCAGGGAATTCGTTAATGAGAGTGACCTGAATCAAAAACTTTTTCAAACCGCTTTATTGCTTGAAGGGCTGCCTCGCCATGCTTCGACACATGCTGCCGGCGTCGTCATCAGCGATCAGGCACTGACCGAGCATATTCCGATCCAGGGGGGGCATGAAGGCATCCATCTGACTCAATACCCAATGGACCTTCTCGAAGAACTGGGACTTCTTAAAATGGATTTTCTTGGACTCCGCAATTTAACGCTCATCGATAATATTTTAAATAACATTAAAAAGGGATCGGGGAAAAAGCTCGACTTGTCCCATATCCCAATGGATGACCCCGAGACGCTAGCCCTTTTAGGGAGAGGCGAAACAACCGGAGTGTTTCAATTTGAATCGGATGGCATCCGAAAGGTTTTGATCAAGCTGAAACCGAATCGATTCGAGGATATCGTCGCGGTCAATGCCCTATATCGTCCAGGTCCGATGGAAAATATACCGCTGTTCATCGAGCGAAAACATGGACTGGCTCCGATTGATTACCTGCACGAGGATTTGAAGGATATCCTCGAGCCTACATACGGGGTCATCGTTTATCAAGAACAAATCATGCAAATCGCCTCCCGCTTAGCCGGGTTTTCATTAGGGGAGGCTGACCTGCTCCGTCGTGCCGTTTCGAAGAAGAAGAAGGATGTTCTGGATCAACAGCGGCTGCATTTCGTGAACGGCTCATTGAAACAAGGATACTCGGAAAAAACGGCAGATGAAATTTATTCCTTGATTGTCCGCTTCGCTAACTATGGATTCAACCGAAGCCATGCGGTGGCGTATAGTTTCATCGCTTATCAGCTGGGTTATTTGAAAACCCACTATCCGGAATATTTCATGGCAGCACTCCTGACATCGGTCGTCGGGAATGATGAAAAGATTTCGCAATATATCCGTGAAGCCAAAAAGAAAGGGATAATGGTTCTGACTCCATCGATTAACCGGAGCGTTTACCCGTTTTTACCGGAAAAGGAAGGGATCCGTTATAGCCTTGGAGCCATAAAGGGGATTGGCGGTACGGTCCTAAAAGAAATCTTTGCTGCAAGGAGGCAAAAGAAGTTCGCTGATTTATTCGATTTCTGTTTGCGCGTTTCGGGGAAAATCGTAAATAGAAAAGTATTGGAGGCGCTTGTGCATTCAGGTGCATTTGATGAATTCGGTGAAGACCGGGCAACATTGTTGGCGAGCCTGGACGTAGCGATCAATCATATGGAATTGGTTAATCCGGATGATGACCTATTCGATATGTTTTCGGATGGCGAGTTTTCACTCAAACCGAAATACAACCGAGTCGAGCCTATCCCTATCGAGCACAAACTCTCCTTGGAAAAAAGCGCATTGGGGCTTTATCTATCGAATCATCCGGTGACAAGCTACAGAGAACTTTTTCAGCACTTCGGCTGTTTGACCATAGATGAAGCCACCAATAAAAAGGAATCAAAAGTCTTGCTTGGCGCATACATCACGTCGGTTAAAACCATAAGGACAAAAAAGGGCGATGTGATGGCTTTCTTGAGCGTTAGTGATGAAGAAGGGGATATTGAAGCGGTCGTTTTTCCAAATGTTTATAAAAATCACTCTGCCGACTTGAATCACGGACAACTCGTCATGCTGCAAGGAACATTGGAAGAGCGGGATGGAAAAACACAGCTCCTGATCAGGAACGTATACCCGCTTGAAAAAGTGAAGCAGATGAAAGAGGAAAAAAACGGAACGATATTCCTGAAAATCGAGGCCGGCAAGCAAACGAAGGATACCCTGCAAAAAATAAAAAAAATTTTAATGCAGCATAGCGGTGAAACGAAGGTCATGCTTTTTTACGAGAGGGAAAACCGCTATGTACAGCTATCTTATTGGGATTGGGTCAATCCTACAGATAGACTGATGCAGGCATTATTTGACTTGGTGGGAAAAGGAAATGTGGTTTACAAGAAAGAATAACTGTTTTACAACTTTAATAGTTATGTTATATTGAAAACAGGCCGCTGTGGTCTGACCACTAGATTTCAGCATATAAGATATGGGATACCCAATTTGGTTTAGGAGTGAAACTATGACATTGAGAGAAGAAGCATTACATATGCACCGCTTGAATCAAGGAAAATTAGAAACAGTTTCGAAAGTACCGGTAAGGAATGCAGTAGATTTAAGCCTGGCTTATTCTCCTGGTGTCGCAGAACCGTGTAAAGATATTTACGATAAACCGGATACCGTTTATGACTATACAATGAAGGGGAATACTGTTGCTGTTATTTCCGATGGAACGGCTGTATTGGGACTTGGAAACATCGGTCCGGAAGCTGCCATGCCGGTTATGGAAGGTAAAGCCGTTCTATTTAAAAGTTTCGCTGGAGTGGACGCTTTCCCAATCTGTTTAAAAACGACGGATGTGGACAAAATTGTAGAGACCGTTAAGTTACTCGAACCGACATTCGGTGGAGTGAACTTAGAGGACATAGCCGCACCGAATTGTTTTGAAATTGAAGAACGACTAAAGAAAGAAATGAATATTCCTGTTTTTCATGATGATCAGCACGGTACAGCCATTGTTACTGTTGCCGGTCTTGTGAACGCGTTACGACTAGTGAATAAATCAATGTCAGAAATTAAAGTGGTAGCGAATGGGGCAGGCGCTGCGGGCATTGCCATCATTAAATTGCTTTATAGCTATGGGGTTCGTGACATCATCATGTGTGATACGAAGGGTGCCATTTATGAGGGCCGTTCGACAGGGATGAATGATACGAAAGAACAAGTGGCGAAAGTGACCAATCGAAATAGGGTTTCAGGACCTTTGGAAACTGTCATTCAAAACGCTGATGTATTTATAGGTGTTTCTGCTGCAGGTGCATTGACAAAAGAAATGGTTTCTTCGATGAACCGGGATGCGATCATTTTCGCGATGGCCAATCCAGATCCGGAAATCATGCCGGAAGAAGCAAAAGCGGCAGGTGCCAAGGTTGTTGGAACAGGCCGTTCGGATTTCCCGAATCAGGTCAATAACGTCCTTGCATTCCCAGGGATTTTCCGTGGTGCCCTAGATGCACGTGCGACTCATATCAATGAAAAAATGAAGGTTGCTGCAGTACAAGCCATTGCCGGTTTAATACAGGAACATGAGATAAACGAAGACTACGTCATACCTGCTCCATTTGATGAGAGGGTAGCACCTGCCGTCGCTGCTGCTGTAGCCAAGGCAGCAATGGAAACGGGAGTAGCTAGGATTAATGTAGATCCAGAGGAAATTAAAGAAAAAACAAAGAAATTAGCGATCATTGGAAAAAGTGAGGAATAATTAATTTGTCAGGTCGTACTTCTTCATCCAAAATTTATCTCGATGTCGTTGAGAGCCTACGTACCATGATTGAAGCGGACAGCCTCTTGCCGGGAGATAAAATCCCATCAGAACGGGAGTTATCGGATCGTTTTAATGTTGGCCGTTCCTCTGTCCGTGAAGCATTGCGTGCCTTAGAACTATTAGGGTTAATAGAAACAAGGCGCGGTGAAGGGACGTTTATCAGGGATTTCCAGGAGCATAAGCTAGTCGAGCTTCTGGGAACCTTTTTTTTGCAAGATAAAAAAGTACAAGAAGATTTGTCTGAGACGAAAAGGCTGATTGAAATTGACTGTTTGCGGATCGTCGCTTTTTTCGCTACGGCTGATGAAATCAAAAGATTAATGGTCTGGGTCAAAGCGGATGAGTTTCATGATGATGATTTCTTTTTAAGAATTGCCATTTTGAATCGCAATCGATTGCTGGAAAGAATTTGGCGCATTGTCAACAGCTATGCCAGAACATCAGAGATGGTACAGGGTAATGTGAAAAAAGAAGATTATCTGGCACTTCTTACATATTTGCTCGAACGTGATGAAGAAAAAGCCATCGAAACGTATCTTATTAGAATTAGAAATATGTCGAAGGACGAGTGACACCTTTTTACACAATACTAATTTTATTTCTGATATAGTTTGTACCAAGTATCATAAAATAGATAATTGGTGGTAAAGGGAGGATTAAGCTTGCTTAAAGAGCTATTTGCGAAGTCTAAGAAGAAATATGCAACGGTTCCTTTAGATCGTGAGAAACAAGATGTACCGGAAGGAATCATGACAAAGTGCACCGGCTGTAAAAAAATCATGTATACAAAAGAATTGGTGAAAAACAAGAAAGTCTGTCTGCATTGCGGGTACCATCATCCGATGTCTTCCCATGAGCGCATCGAATTTTTATTCGACGCAGGCACTTTTAATGAATTTGATAAAGAAATGATTTCGGTTAACCCGCTTGAATTTCCAGATTACTTAGAGAAGCTGGAAAAAGATAGAAAGAAAGCCAAGATTAATGAGGCGGTTGTCACGGGAGTGGGAAGCATCAATGGGTACCAAGTTTCCACGGCCATCATGGATTCAAATTTCCGGATGGGAAGCATGGGATCCGTTGTTGGGGAAAAAATCACCCGTGCCATTGAACGTGCAGGTGAATTGAAGATTCCGTTCATCATATTTACGGCATCAGGCGGCGCTCGGATGCAGGAGGGTGTTTTAAGCTTGATGCAGATGGCGAAGACCAGTGCTGCACTGAAGATATTCAGCAATGAAGGCGGACTGATCATATCAATGATGACCCATCCTACCACAGGCGGGGTTTCGGCAAGTTTCGCGTCACTTGGCGATATTAATCTAGCCGAGCCAGGAGCCCTTATTGGATTTGCGGGACGAAGAATCATTGAACAGACGATCCATGAAGAGCTTCCTGAAGATTTCCAAACGGCTGAATTCTTGATGAAGCACGGCCAATTGGATGCGGTCGTCAAACGTACGGAAATGAAGGAAACCTTGACGACGATCCTTAAAATCCATGCCCCGGGCGGTGAATGGTTATGATTTACGAATTAGAATTCGAGCGTCCAATTACGGACCTCAGAAATAAAATTAAAGAACTAAAAGCCATTTCGAAGGACGCTGATGTAGACCTGACAGCCGAAATCGAAACATTGGAAAAGCGTCTAGAGAAGCTGGAAGTGGATATATATAACCATCTTAAACCGTGGGATCGCGTTCAGATCGCCCGCCATCCAGCCCGTCCGACGACGCTTGATTACATTCCGCTATTATTCAATGACTTCATCGAGTTTCATGGTGATCGTTATTATGGGGATGATGAAGCGATTGTAGCTGGAATTGCAGAATTTGATGGACTTGCCGTGACTGTCATCGGTCATCAGCGAGGTAAAGATACGAAGGAAAACATCCGTCGTAACTTTGGCATGCCTCACCCTGAAGGCTATCGAAAAGCTTTACGTCTGATGAAACAGGCGGAAAAATTCAACCGCCCGATTATTTGTTTCATTGATACGAAGGGAGCTTTCCCTGGTAAAGCTGCTGAAGAGCGCGGGCAAAGTGAAGCCATTGCGAAAAACCTTTTCGAAATGGCGGGGCTGAAGGTGCCTGTCATCAGTATTGTCATCGGTGAAGGCGGTAGCGGCGGTGCATTGGCACTTGGCGTCGGGGACCGAATTTTCATGCTTGAGAACTCAACATATTCGGTGATTTCCCCTGAAGGGGCTGCAGCCTTGCTGTGGAAGGATGCCTCTCAGGCTAAGAGGGCTGCGGAATCGATGAAAATCACTGCTCCCGATTTAAACCGCTTAGGAGTCATCGATGAGATCATTCCTGAAGTGAGGGGCGGCGCCCATCGGGATTCAAATTTACAGGCAGAAGCCATCAAGGATATCCTGAAACGTTCATTCAATGAACTTCTGCCATTGAATAGTGATGATCTTATCAACCAGCGTTATATGAAATTCAAGAAAATCGGTGAATATGAATTTGCAAAACAGCCTGAGGGAGAGCCTAAGGAAGTTGAACAGCATTCATAAACACATTTACAAAAGGGAAAACGTGCTGCCTGGGGCAACACGTTTTTTCATCCTTTCATGGGCATATATGTATTCATTACAGAAACGTGTAAAGAATATGGTTTGTGTGTAGAATGTAAACTTTTGCGCCATTTTACTTCAATTTCTGATGAGAATCGGTTAGGCTTATAACATCAAGTGAGCATAAGTGTAACAGTTACTGCTTATTGAGGCTTGAAAAAGGGTACAATGATATAACGAGGCTAAAAATTGATTAGTGCTGTAGAGAGGTGACATTTATGAAGAGAATAGGTGTATTGACAAGTGGAGGAGATTCTCCTGGCATGAATGCGGCAGTCCGAGCGGTTGTCCGAAAAGCAATTTTTCATGAAATTGAGGTCTTCGGAATTTATCATGGCTATCAGGGACTGATAAATGGAAATATAAAGAAGCTTGAACTTGGGTCGGTCGGGGATATCATTCATCGAGGCGGCACGATGTTACATACGGCTCGCTGTCCGGAATTTAAGACGGAGGAAGGCCAGCTAAAAGCGATTGAACAATTGAATAAACTTGGTATCGAGGGCATTGTCATCATTGGCGGCGATGGTTCATACCGCGGAGCGAAAGCTTTAACGGAAAGGGGCTTCCCATGTATCGGGGTTCCTGGAACGATTGATAATGACATACCGGGTACGGACTTCACGATTGGTTTCGATACGGCCCTTAATACAGTCATCGATGCTATCGATAAAATTCGGGATACGGCCACTTCACATGAAAGGACTTATGTCGTAGAAGTGATGGGAAGAGATGCCGGCGATATTGCGCTTTGGGCTGGATTGGCTGGCGGAGCCGAAACGATTCTTTGTCCTGAATATGAATATGATATAGAAGATCTGATTGGGAAGCTGAACCGCGGACATGACCGTGGGAAAAAGCATAGTATCATCATTGTAGCTGAAGGTGTTGGAAGTGCCGTTGATATCTCTAGGAAAATTGAGGAAAAGGCTGGGTTTGAAACCCGTGTAACAGTCTTGGGCCATGTTCAGCGCGGAGGATCTCCTTCGGCAAATGACCGTGTATTGGCAAGCAGGCTTGGAGCAAAAGCCGTTGAACTGCTTCTTGAAGGAAAAGGAGGCAGGGCTGTCGGGATAGAACAAAATCAACTCGTTGATTATGATATCATCGAAGCTCTTGCTAAACCGCATACTATTGATAAGAAAATGTATGAATTATCTGCTGAGCTATCCATTTAATCATTATGGGTCGGTAGGAATGTTTAAAGAAGACATAATACACTGCGCCCCTGTCAGTGGACAGGCGGCAGTTTTCCTTAAAGGAGGATGAAAACATGCGTAAAACCAAGATTGTTTGTACGATTGGCCCCGCAAGTGAAAGTATAGAAAAGCTGGTTCAATTAATAGAGGCGGGGATGAATGTAGCACGGCTTAACTTTTCTCATGGAAATCATGAAGAACATGCCGCTAGAATACGCAATATTAGAGAAGCGAGCGAAAAGGCGGGTAAACAGGTTGCCATACTGTTGGATACAAAAGGACCTGAAATAAGGACAAATAATATGGAAAATGACTCCATGGAGCTTATAGCCGGCAATGAAATCATTATTTCCATGAATGAAGTCCTGGGAACACCTGAAAAATTCTCCATTACCTATGAAGGGCTTCTGCATGATGTCCACCCAGGATCTAAAATCCTTTTGGATGATGGATTGATTGGGCTTGAAGTGTTGAAGATAGATAAAGTAAGAAAAGAAATCCATACCAAAATCTTGAATAGCGGTACACTTAAGAACAAAAAAGGCGTGAATGTTCCTGGAGTTTCGGTTAACCTGCCTGGCATAACGGAGAAAGATGAACAGGATATCCTTTTTGGGATCGAACAGGGTATTGACTTCATTGCTGCCTCATTTGTACGCAGGGCTTCCGATGTGCTTGAAGTAAGTGAATTATTGCAGCAAAATGGAGCGGAACATATTCAAATCATCCCTAAGATCGAAAATCAAGAGGGCGTGGACCGTCTTGATGAAATCTTGGAAGTTTCAGATGGCTTGATGGTAGCGCGGGGAGATTTGGGAGTGGAAATTCCCGCAGAAGAAGTGCCATTAGTCCAAAAACAGATGATCAAAAAATGTAATAATGCTGGGAAACCAGTCATAACGGCTACACAAATGCTCGATTCGATGCAGCGTAATCCAAGGCCGACCCGTGCAGAAGCAAGTGACGTCGCCAATGCCATATTTGATGGAACGGATGCAATCATGCTTTCTGGCGAAACAGCTGCTGGGACTTATCCTGTGGAAGCGGTGCAAACGATGCATAACATTGCTTCACGTGCTGAAACTGCCCTTGATTATCGGGATATATTATCAATCAGAAGCAAAGTGAACCGCCATAATGTTACTGATGCTATTGGTCAATCCGTTGCCCACACCGCGCTTAATCTTAATGCAGGGGCAATCATCACCCCTACAGAAAGCGGTCATACGGCAAGGATGATTTCCAAATACCGCCCTAAAGCACCGATCATTGCGGTTACATCCAATGATCATGTTTCAAGACGGCTTGCATTGGCTTGGGGAGTCTATCCGCAGATTGGTCCAAAAGCGACAACTACCGATGAAATGCTTCAAACCGCAATAGATGAAAGCTTGCATTCCGGCTTAGTTTCCCACGGGGATTTAGTCGTCATTACAGCCGGTGTGCCTGTAGGTGAAACAGGTACGACTAACTTGATGAAAATTCATGTGTTAGGAGAGGTCCTTTTGAAGGCTCAAGGAATCGGCAGGAAATCAGCGAAAGGTGAAGTGGTTGTAGCTAAGAATGCCAAGGAAGCTTTGGAAAAAGTGACGGAAGGCTCTGTATTGGTTACGATCGGTTCGGACCGTGAAATGATGCCGGCGATAGAAAAGTGTGCGGCATTGATTACGGAAGAAGGCGGTTTGACAAGCCATGCAGCTGTTGTAGGAGTTACATTGGGCATACCGGTCATCGTTGGGGCAGAGGACGCGACCAAGGTTTTCAAGGATGGTCAAAGAATAACAGTCGATGCAGGTCGCGGAGTCATTTACGATGGGCATGCCAACGTTTTGTAAAACGAAATTTTGGCTGATTCCGTGCAAATGAGGTAAGATGGATGTACCGCACCAGAAATGGGCTGTGCAGGAGGAATGTAGATGAAATACTTTTTAATGTTTATCATTGCGATGCCGGTCGTTGAAATTATTGTCCTTTTGCTGTCAGGCAATCTGATTGGTTTTTGGCCAACGCTGTTCCTGATTGTAGCCACAGGTTTGATCGGGGTCTATTTGGCTAAACGGCAAGGGATGGAAACATGGAAAAAGGCACAGGAACAGATTCGTTACGGAATGATGCCAGGAAATGAAATCATTGATGGAATCTGTATCTTTATCGGAGCTGCATTCTTGCTGTCCCCTGGGCTCATCTCGGATATCATGGGATTGATCCTTGTGTTTCCGCCAACCCGGAAACTCCTCAAACCGATTGTTATCCGGTTTATCATGAACAGGATGAATAAAGGGAAAGTTACCATCATTCAGCATAAATAATATAAGGCTGTCTAGGGCTAAAGCTTTTAGGCAGCCTTTTTTGGTCTGGAAAAAAGGTCGAAAAAAGCATCCAAGTTTTTATAGGATGCTTTTTTTGATTAACAATGAAATGAGAGTTACATGGTTAATCGGATTTTGCCTGTTTCACTATTAAATGATGAATTCCACGAGATTGAAAAAGTGTATAATAACAGGAATTTTAAAGATTAACCCTTTGGAAACATTGGTAAATTAGGTTTTTCCATGCTTAAAAATCTTTTTTTAGATTTTTTTGAAAAAACTGGTGACAAATTTATACAACGTGTTATATAATACAAACAGGAAATAAAACAACTGTATTATAACATAGGTGATTTGGAAAGGATGTGGAGAGGCAACATGATTACGGAAGCAAAAGGCTTACAAATTACAGGCAACATTAAGCCAGGATATGAACAAATACTTACAACGGAAGCTCTTCAATTCATTGAAAGAATTGAACGGCATTTCAGTGGAAGAAGGAAAGAACTTCTAGAACGGCGGAAAAGCGTTCAGGAAGAACTGAATCAAGGCAAGGTTCCTGATTTCCTTGAAGAAACGAAGCATATTCGCGAAAGTGATTGGACGATTGCGCCCCTCCCGAATGATTTGCAGGACCGCAGGGTTGAAATCACTGGACCTGTTGAACGTAAAATGATCATCAATGCCATGAACTCAGGTGCCAATGTATTCATGGCGGACTTTGAAGATGCCAATTCACCCACTTGGGAGAATTGCATTGATGGCCAATTGAATCTGCGGGATGCAATTCGCGGAACCATTTCATTTAAAAATCCAAATGGCAAAGTGTATGAATTAAATGAAAGAACAGCTGTCCTGAAGGTAAGGCCACGCGGCTGGCATTTGGAGGAAAAACATGTCCTATTGGATGGACAGCCTATATCAGCCAGCATTTTTGATTTCGGTCTGTACTTTTACCACAACGCAAAAGCATTGGTCGAAAAACAAAGCGGTCCATACTTTTACTTACCAAAAATGGAAAGCCATCTAGAAGCAAGATTATGGAATGACATATTCGTATATGCGCAGAACGATTTGAGAGTTCCGCAAGGAACCATCAAGGCAACGGTCTTGATAGAAACGATTCTTGCTGCATTCGAAATGGACGAAATTCTGTACGAGCTGAAAGAACATTCGGCAGGCCTGAACTGTGGCCGCTGGGATTATATCTTTAGTTTCCTGAAGAAATTCCGTCACTCGGATGATGTCATCTTCCCAGACCGGCAGCAGGTCACGATGACCGTCCCGAACATGAGGGCGTATTCCTTACTGGCAATCAAAACATGCCACACTCGTAATGCTCCTGCAATCGGCGGGATGGCGGCGCAAATTCCTGTGAAAAATGACCCGGTTAAGAACGATGAGGCTTTTGCGAAAGTAAAGGCGGATAAAGAACGCGAAGCAAGAGACGGTCATGATGGAACATGGGTTGCCCATCCAGGTATGGTAAGCACGGCAAAAGAGGTTTTTGACCTGCTCGTCCCAAAACCGAATCAAATTTACCGAAAACGGGAAGATGTCCATGTAACAGCTCAAGAGTTGCTGGCTGTACCGGAAGGAACGATCACAGAGGCAGGATTAAGGACGAATATTAACGTAGGCATCCAATATATCGCCTCCTGGTTAAGCGGCAGAGGTGCGGCACCCATCAATAACTTAATGGAAGATGCTGCCACCGCCGAAATTTCAAGGGCTCAAGTTTGGCAATGGATCCGTCATCCAAAAGGCATTCTCGAAGATGGCAGGAAAATAACCGAGGAATTATTCCATCAAATCAAAGAAGAAGAATTGGCGGTCATTAAATCGGAAGTAGGGGAAGAAACTTTCAAATCAGGAAAGTTTGAAGAGTCTACTAAACTATTTGAACAATTGATTGAAGCGGATGACTTTGCAGATTTCTTAACGAATGCGGCATACGAAAAATTATCTTAATATTCAAAATATAAATGATGAATTAGGAGGAAATAATGATGATGAATGAAAGAGCGCAAAAATTACAACAAAGCTGGGAAAATGACTCACGGTGGACTGGTGTTAAGCGTCCTTATACGGCCGAAGAAGTTATTAAACTAAGAGGTTCCATCGATATTGAACAAACATTGGCACGCCGAGGTTCTGAAAAACTATGGAATCTATTGAATACGGAGGATTTCATCAATGCATTAGGGGCGCTGACTGGTAACCAAGCCATGCAGCAGGTGAAAGCAGGTTTAAAAGCAATTTACTTAAGCGGTTGGCAAGTGGCGGCAGATGCTAACATCGCAGGGCAAATGTACCCTGACCAAAGTTTATATCCAGCCAACTCCGTGCCGCAAGTAGTTAAACGCATTAATCAGACGCTTCAGCGTGCAGACCAAATCAGCTTTACTGAAGGAAAAGATGATATCGATTGGTTCGCTCCAATCGTGGCGGATGCTGAAGCGGGCTTTGGCGGTTCCCTTAACGTCTTCGAATTAATGAAAGGCATGATCGAAGCTGGAGCGGCAGGCGTTCATTTTGAAGACCAGCTTTCTTCCGAGAAAAAATGCGGTCACCTAGGCGGTAAAGTGCTTCTTCCAACCCAAACTGCAGTACGTAATTTAGTTTCCGCCCGATTGGCAGCCGACGTAATGGGTACACCGACTATCTTGATTGCCCGTACCGATGCTGATGCTGCAGATTTGATCACCGATGATATCGATCCGGTCGATGCACCATTCATCACTGGCGAAAGGACTCCAGAAGGATTCTATCGCACGAATGCAGGTCTTGACCAAGCAATTGCAAGAGGCCTGGCTTATGCGCCGTATGCCGACCTTATCTGGTGTGAGACTTCTGAACCTAATCTAGCGGATGCTCGCCGCTTTGCCGAAGCGATCCATGCAGAGTTCCCGGGCAAACTGCTAGCCTACAATTGTTCCCCATCATTTAACTGGAAAGCGAAATTAAGTGATGAAGAGATTGCAAATTATCAGGTGGAATTGGGTAAATTGGGTTATAAATTCCAATTCGTTACACTTGCTGGCTTCCACTCATTGAATCATAGCATGTTCAACCTTGCTCTTGGTTATAAAGACCGCGGCATGGCTGCATACTCAGAACTTCAACAAGCGGAGTTCGCTAGTGAGCCAGACGGCTATACGGCAACACGCCATCAGCGTGAAGTGGGAACTGGTTACTTTGATGAAGTGGCACAAGTCGTTTCTGGTGGAACATCATCCACAACAGCGCTTGCAGGTTCTACTGAAACAGAACAATTCGAGACGTCAAAATAATTTAGCTTAAAACCAAAAATCCGCCTTGTACCCAAGGCGGATTTTTAAATGGAAATGGTGAATGCTAATAGATGTCTGGAGTATCTTAAGTCGTTTTCTTCGTATCGCCGATAATGAAGATCCATATGGCCTTGAAGACATTGGCACGCTGGAGTGTATTGAATATGACAAGTACGACAGGTCCTGCGATCAGACCCAGGAAACCGATCAATTTGAAGCCGATGAACAAGGCGATGAGAGTGGCAAGCGGATCCAAACCAATACTGGAAGAAAGTACTTTTGGCTCTATTAACTGACGCTGGACAACGACGATTATGTAAAGAACGGACAAACCGATTGCAAGACTTGTATTCCCGGCAATGAATTCAAAGATGATCCAAGGAATGAAAACCGTACCTGTACCTAAATAGGGGATGATGTCGACCAGTCCGCATATCAGGGCAATGGTAATCGAATAATTCACCCCCAAAATAAGAAAACCGATTAAAATCGTGACAGTCGTCAATGAAACAAGTGTGAATTGTGCACGGATAAATCCGAACAAAGCCCGTTTTAAGTCCCTGAATAAACGCTTGGCACCTGCAAAAATCTTATCAGGCAATACCTTTCCGGTCATGCGGTTAAAGGTATCCCAATCTTTGCTGATGAAGAAAGTGCCCAGCAGGGTAAAAAGGAGTGCCGTTGCTGTAGTTGGAAACCATCCGATGATTGTGGGGATGTTCTTCAAGAAAGCTTGAATGAAGCCGCTTACTCCGGTAGTGATGGATTCACCGATATTTTGGATATTCTTGAGGACTGTGTCCTGCTGATCGGTATCCAAATTATTGAACATGGCTGCTATTTGATTATAAAAAGGGATGACGGTGGACGCGATGTATGTTTCTATATAATCCACGATGGTTTCAATATGTTTCGGGATGACACCGGCCAGGTAATTGGTCCCTGAAATGATCTCGGTGACAAGTAATGTGATGAGACCCGCAAATAAAAGGAAAATGAGTAAAAGGGAAACGAATACAGCCAACCCCCGTGGCAGCCTTCCTTTCCTTTCGAAAAAAGTGACCAGGGGATTCATCAAGAAAGCGATTATCATGGCAATGATGAATGGATATGTATATTTAGATAAATAAAACAAGGCAATTCCGCCTAAAATTATCCCGCCGATGACCAGTAAAGAGCGAATGAAACGATACATATATACCGGATTCAAGTCATATCCTCCTTCAATCATAAAGTTTGTATTATAATTGTAACGATGATGGAAAAGAAAGGAAAGATTCTTTCATCTTTCGGCTTAAATTTTTTCCGCAGATGCATCGTTCCATAAATCATTTTTCTCCCAGGAAATACGGGAGTTTGTTATGTTAAAATAACAAAAACAGAAGGAAGAAGGTGAAGGGAGAATGATCAACGGTCCTGTCGTATTTTTAATTCTGCTTGCTGCAATCGGTTGGTTTGGGAAAAACACCTCACTGATCATGGCTGCGGGTTTTCTTTTAAGCATGAAACTGATCGGCCTTGACGCTAAAGTGTTTCCATACCTGGAAGCGAAAGGAATCAACCTGGGCGTTACGATCATTACGATTTCGGTACTCATACCCATAGCAAACGGGGCGATAGGTTTCAAGGAACTCGGAGAAGCAATAAAATCTCCTTATGCCTGGATTGCGCTTGCATCTGGAATAGCGGTTGCGCTCATAGCGAAAAATGGGATTACGCTTTTATCACATGATCCGCACATTACCACGGCTCTTGTTTTTGGGACGATTCTTGCAGTCGCATTATTCAAAGGTGTGGCTGTCGGTCCATTAATCGGGGCGGGAATTGCTTATTTATGCATGCAGATCTTCAATTTTTTTAAATGAAGCGAGTGGCAGAGGGGAGAAAAAACCCGTCAGTCGTGGAGATGGAAATTTTCTATTTAATGTTTCGTTTATTCTGCTTTGAGGCGAATTTTCAAAAAAACGTTTTGAATCGCATAAAAAAAAGCAAGAGAATATGTAGCTAATTTTTCTAATAAAATAATAATTTTTTCACATTTTAAGTGCTTTTCATTCCCAAAAAAGTGTTTATTGTTTATAATAATGTTGTAACTGCTCTGATTTATTAAAATTGGGATTCAGAATATCTTTGATATTTTTGAGGAATCTTAAAAAAAGATGTAGTTATTGAGCAAGCGCTCACTAGGAATAGCTACAAGCATTATTTTTAGAAATTCGTTTAAAGGATTATCGTACATTTTACTATTGTTGGGGTCATATTCTGTGAACGCTTCCAATACAAGATGTATGTCTTCTGCTAAAAAATAGATGGTTGTTTACAATAGCTAATTTCTTGGAAGCGCTATATTTATACGCTAATAGCAAGGGCATAGGGGAATATTTAGGAAAAGGAGAGATTTAGTATGACAGCAACAAAAGGTCTTGAAGGTGTGGTAGCAACAACTTCATCAGTAAGCTCCATCATCGATGACACATTAACGTATGTAGGTTATGACATCGATGATTTAGCTTCTAACGCAACATTCGAGGAAGTAATCTATCTTTTATGGCACGGAGCTCTTCCGAACAAAAGCCAATTAGAAGAATTAACTCAACAACTTGCTGAAAATGCTGAAATTCCAGCTGAAGTGGTTAATCACTTCAAAACATACCCAATCGATAAAGTACATCCAATGGGAGCTCTTCGCACTGCAGTATCTCTTCTGGGTCTTTATGATGAAGAAGCAGATGTAATGAGTGAAGATGCTAACTATCGTAAAGCAATCCGCATCCAAGCAAAAATCCCTACATTGGTAACAACTTTCGCTCGCATCCGTCAAGGGAAAGAAGCTGTTGCTCCACGTACGGATTTAAGCTTTGCTGCTAACTTCTTATATATGTTAAGCGGTAACGAACCAACGGCAATCGAAGAAGAAGCATTCAACAAAGCATTGGTTCTTCATGCTGACCATGAATTAAACGCTTCTACATTCACTGCACGCGTTTGTGTGGCTACATTATCTGATATCTATTCTGGCGTAACTTCTGCCATCGGCGCTTTAAAAGGCCCTCTTCACGGCGGAGCTAACGAACAAGTCATGAAAATGCTTACAGAAATTGGTTCAGTTGAAAACGTTGAGCCATATATCAACGAAAAATTAGCCAATAAAGAAAAAATCATGGGCTTTGGCCATCGTGTATACCGTAAAGGTGATCCCCGTGCCAAGCACCTTAAAGAAATGTCACGAAAACTGACTGAACTTACTGGACAACCGCAATATTATGATATGTCCATCAAAATTCATGAAATCGTAACCGGTCAAAAAAATCTTCCGCCGAACGTGGATTTCTATTCTGCTTCCGTATACCACAGTTTAGGTATCGAGCATGACCTATTTACACCAATCTTTGCTGTAAGCCGTGCTTCAGGCTGGATCGCTCACATCCTTGAGCAATATTCAAACAACCGCCTTATCCGTCCGCGTGCAGAGTATGTTGGACCAGGTATGCAAAAATACGTACCGATTGAAAAACGCTAATTAAAAGTTTTTTCGAAAAATCATTTTTTATTTCATCGAATTTGTAGTAAATTAATAGATGTGAGTAAAAAAGGTTAGTGGTTCTGCCCCATTAAATGGCAGGCCATCTAACCTTTGAATTTGAATCGGAGGTAAGAGACATGACACAAAGCCAAAAAATCACAGTTACTAACGGTGCTCTTAACGTACCAAACAATCCAATCGTTCCTTATATTGAGGGAGACGGAATCGGTCCTGATATCTGGGCTGCAGCATCCCGCGTTTTAGACGCAGCAGTTGAAAAAGCTTACAATGGCGAAAAGAAAATCGAATGGAAAGAAGTTTTAGCTGGACAAAAAGCATTTGACCAAACGGGCGAATGGCTTCCGCAAGAAACTCTTGATGTCATTAACGAATATCTAATCGCTATTAAAGGACCTCTTACAACTCCAATCGGTGGCGGTATCCGCTCATTGAACGTTGCATTGCGTCAAGTATTGGACTTATTCGTATGTCTTCGTCCAGTACGTTACTTTGAAGGTGTACCTTCACCAGTTAAACGTCCAGAAGACACTGACATGGTCATCTTCCGTGAAAACACTGAAGATATCTATGCTGGTATCGAATATGCAAAAGGTTCTGACGAAGCTAAAAAATTAATCGAATTCCTGCAAAATGAATTCGGTGTTCAAAATATTCGTTTCCCTGAAACTTCAGGTATCGGAATTAAACCGATTTCCGAAGAAGGTACGAAACGTCTTGTTCGCTCTGCACTTAACTATGCGATCAAAGAAGGCCGTAAGTCATTAACGCTTGTTCATAAAGGTAACATCATGAAATTCACTGAAGGTGCATTCAAAACTTGGGGTTATGAAGTTGCAGAACAAGAATTCGCCGATAAAGTGTTCACATGGAACCAATATGACAAAATTAAAGAAGCTGAAGGCACTGAAGCTGCTAACAAAGCACAATCTGCTGCTGAAGCTGAAGGCAAAATCATCGTTAAAGATTCAATTGCTGATATCTTCTTACAACAAATCCTGACTCGTCCTAAAGAGTTTGATGTTGTTGCAACAATGAACTTGAACGGAGATTACATTTCTGATGCATTAGCTGCACAAGTTGGCGGAATCGGTATCGCTCCAGGAGCAAACATCAACTACGAAACTGGACATGCCATCTTCGAAGCAACTCACGGAACGGCTCCTAAATATGCTGGTCTTGATAAAGTTAACCCATCTTCAGTTCTTCTTTCAGGCGTTCTTTTACTTGAGCACCTTGGCTGGAACGAAGCTGCAGACAGCATCACTAAATCAGTGGAACAAACAATCGCTTCTAAAGTTGTTACATACGACTTTGCCCGCCTAATGGAAGGTGCAACGGAAGTTAAATGTTCTGAGTTCGCAGACGAGCTTATCAAAAACCTTAAATAATTCATTACATGCTTTCTGGAAAAGTGCCTGAATGGGCTCTTTTCCAGGAAGCTTATATTTCATGAGGATGTTAAAAGTATTCCAAAAGTATTCATAATATTTTAAGGAGGAAATAACATGTCTAAACGTAAAAAAATCACAGTTGTAGGTGCTGGATTCACTGGTGCTACAGCAGCATTCCTAGCCGCTCAAAAAGAACTTGGCGATATCGTTTTAGTTGATATCCCGCAAGCTGAAAACCCTACTAAAGGTAAAGCCCTTGATATGGCGGAAGCAGGACCTGTCCTAGGTTTCGATGCTAACATCATCGGTACATCCGACTATGCAGAAACAGCGGATTCCGACGTAGTGATCATCACTGCCGGAATTGCCCGTAAACCCGGCATGAGCCGTGACGACTTAGTTCAAACTAATCAAAAAGTTATGATATCAGTAACAAAAGAAGTCGTTAAATATTCCCCTAACACAACCATCATCGTTTTGACTAACCCTGTAGATGCAATGACTTACACTGTTTACAAAGAATCAGGTTTCCCTAAAGAACGCGTTATCGGACAATCAGGTGTCCTTGATACAGCTCGTTTCCGTACTTTCGTAGCTCAGGAATTAAACTTATCGGTTAAAGATGTAACTGGCTTCGTACTTGGTGGACACGGAGATGATATGGTTCCATTGGTACGTTACTCTTATGCAGGAGGGATTCCTTTGGAAACATTGATCCCCCAAGATCGTTTAGAAGCAATCGTGGCTCGTACCCGCACTGGCGGCGGAGAAATCGTCAACCTTCTTGGAAACGGAAGCGCCTATTATGCACCGGCAGCATCTTTAGTGGAAATGGCTGAAGCGATCCTTAAAGACCAACGTCGCGTTCTTCCGTCCATCGCTTATCTTGAAGGTGAATATGGATTTGAAGGTATCTACCTTGGAGTGCCGACTGTTCTGGGTGCAAAGGGCATTGAACAAATCATCGAACTGGAATTGACTGAAGACGAAAAAGCGTCACTTTCAAAATCAGTTGAATCAGTTAAAGCAGTAATGCAAGTCCTTCAATAAGTGAACATGATCAGACTGTTCGGATAGGAAGAAAAGGCCATGGTCTTTTTCCGATTCCGGACAGTTTTTTTCGCTTCAAAAGTCCTGGGAACTTATGAACTCCCTGCTGAAGACAAGGAATAACTTACTTACCGTTTTTTTTATGTGTAAATTTCATATAATATTCTTTATAATGGAATTGGATGAGTAGACCAAGAAATTGGTCTTTTGGGTAATACATAATTCAGGAGGATCTAATGTCAAAGAAAATTCTCGTAGTGGATGATGAACAATCAATAGTTACCTTACTTCAGTACAATTTAGAACAAGCAGGCTATTCGGTGATCACAGCTTTGGATGGAGAACAAGGGCTGGAGGCTGCCGTGGATATACGCCCCGATTTAGTGGTATTGGATTTGATGCTGCCTAAAATGGACGGGCTTGAAGTATGTAAGCAGCTTCGCCAGCAAAAAATCAATATACCGATCTTGATGCTGACAGCTAAGGACGATGAATTTGACAAGGTGCTGGGACTTGAACTAGGGGCGGATGATTATTTGACCAAGCCATTCAGTCCTAGGGAGGTAGTTGCCCGGATTAAAGCCATTTTAAGAAGATCCCAGTTACAAGCTAACGGCGGTGATTCAAGTCAGGATCTGGAAGATGGCCTCTTGAAATTAGGGGAATTGAAAGTGTTTCCGGAACGATACGAAGCATTCTTTGATGAACAGCAATTAGAATTGACTCCAAAGGAATTTGAATTACTTTTATATCTGGCGAAGAATAAAGGAAGAGTGCTGACCAGGGATCAACTGCTGAGTGCAGTATGGAATTATGATTTCGCGGGAGACTCACGAATCGTCGATGTCCATATTAGCCATCTTCGAGAAAAAATAGAAAAAGATACAAAAAAACCTTTATATATTAAAACGATAAGGGGCTTGGGGTATAAGCTTGAGGAGCCTAAAAAAGAATGACGACCTATCGTAAAAAGCTCTTATTTACCCTCATCACACTGGTGATGGTCGTCCTGATGGCCGTGGGCTTTTTATTGGGACACTTGTTCAAAAGCTATTATATTAAAACGTTCAATGACCGTATAAAGAACGAAACATTTTTCATTTCTACATATATTCAGGAGCATGGCGGGATTGACTCCTTTTTGGAAAAAGGGAAGACGGCAGAACTGACACCCCTTTTAGATTCGAATTTAACCATTCTATCCACGAATGGGGAAATATTATACGATTCGACAACATCCAATGAAATATTTAAAGGCCATGCCAATGTCCTTCGTAAAATAACTTTGGAAAAAGGGCTTAAGCAAGGGGAAGGGTATGAAGTGGTCGAAGGCGAATCGGACCTCCATTATTATTGGAAGACGATTGAAAAGGATGGAAAGATTGAAGGCTTTGTCGTACATAGCAATGAAATAGAGGCCATCAATCAAGTGAATAAACAAATGTGGCAAATATTGATCATTTGTTTAGGGGTTGCCTTGATCATCATTCTCATGCTTGCGAGCAAAATCACTTCATATTATACGCGTCCGATCGAGGAGGCGACGATGGCGGCCATTGAACTGGCAAAAGGGAATTATGGAACCAGGACATTCGGGCGGCATTCGGATGAAACGGGAATGCTGACAACTTCCTTGAACATATTGGCGAGGAATCTTCAGGAAACAGAGATAGCGAGGGAAATGAATCAGGATCGTTTGGAAACACTTGTTGAAAACATCGGTAGTGGTGTCTTGCTGATAGACAGTAAAGGGTATACTACATTAATCAACCGGGAATTCAAGAAAAGTTTTCGTGTGAACTCCGCTACGTTTTTGTTTCAGGAATATTATTCGGTCATTAAAAATCAGGAAGTCATAGCCATCATCGAAGAAATCTTTCGAACGGAAAAGACGATTAAACGACAGGTGAAAATACCACTTGCCATAGAACGTAAGCATTTTGAGATTTATGGGGCTCCCATTATCGGGAATCACGATGAATGGAAGGGGATCCTCCTCATTTTCCATGATATCACCGAATTGAAAAGGCTCGAGCAGATGCGGAAGGATTTCGTGGCTAATGTGTCCCATGAATTGAGAACCCCGATCACTTCTATAAAAGGCTTTTCTGAAACATTGTTGGATGGCGCCTTAAAGGACGAAAAGACCTTAAAACACTTCTTAACGATTATCCTGAAAGAAAGTGATCGGCTGCAGGAACTCATTCAGGAGCTTCTGAATTTATCCAAAATGGAGCAACAGGAGTTCGTTTTAAACGCAGGGGTCGTGGATATTACGAAAGTGCTTGGTGAAATACAAGAGATGCTTATAGGCAAGCTGAAAGAAAAAGATGTATCCCTTGAAATTAAAACATCACCGGAGCCGGTATTAGTTGAAGGGGAATCTGACAGGATCAAGCAGGTTTTCATCAATTTGATTACGAACGCATTGACCTATACACCAAATGGCGGCAGGGTCACCGTTGATATCATTGAAAATGAGCAGACGGTCGATATAGCAGTGCAAGACAGCGGGATCGGCATCGAAGAAAAAGAACTGCCAAGGATCTTTGAACGATTTTACCGGATCGATAAGGCGAGGAGCCGCGATTCAGGAGGAACGGGCATTGGACTGGCAATCGTCAAGCATATAATAGAAGTCCATAAAGGTAAAATCAATGTGGAAAGCACACCTGGAACCGGGACGACTTTTACAGTCACATTAAATAAAAGCTTAAAAGGAATGTAGCGGGTTTCTTATTTACATGTCCTTTACAATTCCTTAAAACGGACTTCATAATGCAGGGGTACAATGGTTATAACCCCTCATCCAAGGAGTTAAACATTGACAGAGACATAGTCTCTGTCTTTTATTTTTGGCTATATTTCCCGGGAACGATTCCTCTATCCTATTTTCCTGGAAATATATTTGATTTTTATGAAACTTTAGGCCCTTCCTTGCGTAAATAAGATATAACTGCAAAGAAGGGGTGATACATATCGTTAGCTTAAAAAGGATATATACGATCACAGGACTTGTCTTTCTTATTTTAATTTTAGGTGTAGTTGCGATATCGACCTGGTACACGGTTGATGAATCCGATCAAGCTGTCATCATGACGTTTGGTAAAGTGGAGCAAACGATAACGGAACCAGGACTTCACTTTAAACTGCCTTGGCCCATTCAATCCGTCGAGAAATTATCCAAAGAAACATTCAGTCTTAAATTTGGATATAAGGAAGAGGATGGAGAGGTGAAAGATTACCCGAGCGAGACCAAAATGATTACGGGTGATGAAAATATTGTGCTGGCCGACCTGGTGGTCCAGTGGAAAATCACCGACCCTCCAAAATATCTATACAATGCAGAGGATCCAGAAAAAATATTATACGATACGACTTCAGCTGCATTACGGAGCATTATCGGCAGCACGAAAATCGATGATGCCCTTACATCCGGTAAAGCGCAAATCGAAGCGGATGTACGCGATTTATTATCACAGCTAATGGAGAAATATGATGTCGGGATTTCCATATCTGCGGTTAAACTCCAGGACGTGGAGTTACCGAATGAAGAAGTGCGGAAAGCATTTACCAATGTAACGGATGCCCGGGAAACGGCGAATACGAAAATCAACGAAGCGGATAAATATGAAAATAAACGTATGAATGAAGCGGAAGGGGAAAAAGATGCCCTCATTTCACAGGCTAATGGGGATAAAGCTGCCCGTACCGAAGCTGCCCGCGGGGATGTAGCGGTCTTTGAAAAATTACTTAGTGAGTATAAGGGCAATAAGGGGATTACGAAGGACCGCCTTATTATTGAAACCCTTGAGGAAGTAATGCCGAATGCAGAGATTTATATTATGAATGATGATGGAAACACCATGAAGTACTTGCCGCTTCGCTCGCTTGAAAAGGAGGAAACGAAAAAAACTCCTGCCTCCGATGAAGCCGCTATACCTGAAGAAGAAACGAACAAAGCGAATGCATCGGAAGAAAAAGCGACAGGGGAAGGGGGCACTAAACAATGAGCGGAAAAATAATAGATTTCTCTGAGTTGAAAAAAGGGGATTTTCATTGGAGGGGCTATGTGAGAATCGGCATTTTCCTGATTATTTTCATCGCGTTGCTGCTAATCATCCTCACCAATGTCTATATCGTCAAAGAGGGCGAATACAAAGTCGTCCGCCAATTCGGTGAGGTGGTAAGGATCGATAAGACACCGGGATTGAAGGCGAAGGTGCCATTCATACAGAGTATCATGACCTTGCCGAAGTATCAGATGACTTCTGATGTTTCCGAAGCGGAAATCAATACGAAAGATAAAAAGCGGATGCTGATCGATAACTATGCAGTTTGGAGAATAGAAGATCCGAAGAAATTGATTACAAATGCAAGGACACTAGAGAATGCCGAAACGAAAATGGAAGAGTTCATCTATTCGGCAGTTCGTTCTGAGCTTGGCCAGCTGAATTATGACGAGATCATCAATGATGAGAAGTCATCAAGGGGAAGTTTAAACGACCGCATAACCGAAAAAGTCAACGATCTGCTGCAAAAGGACAGTTATGGAATCAGCTTGACGGATGTCCGGATAAAGCGGACTGACTTGCCCTCCGAAAACGAAGCATCCGTCTTCAAGAGGATGATTTCCGAGCGGGAATCGAAAGCGCAAGAATACTTATCCAAAGGTGATGCGAAGAAAAACCGTATCATTGCGGATACTGATCGGAAAGTGAAAGAATTGCTCTCCACTGCAGAGGCTGATGCAGAAGTGATCAGGGCTGAAGGTGAAGGGGAAGCAGCGAAAATCTATAATAAGTCGTTTTCCAAAGACCCCGAATTCTATAAACTATACCGAACTCTTGAATCCTACAAAAAAACGATTGGTGATCAAACGGTCATCGTTCTGCCATCGGATTCCCCTTATGCCAGCCTGTTAATGGGAAATACTAAATAACCTTGATGCCGTCATTTTTCTTTCCGCTTCTACTCATGGTAGAATAGAGAAAGAAAATGAACGGCTTTTTTGCGTTTTTATATAGAAGCTATAACTACATAAACCTGTATGACTGGAGGAAGACGGATTTGGATAAAAAGTTAGTACTTATAGATGGAAACAGCATTGCATACCGTGCGTTTTTTGCGCTTCCGCTCTTGAATAATGATAAGGGGGTCCATACGAATTCCGTGTACGGATTCACCATGATGCTCAATCGCATTCTTGAAGAAGAAAAGCCAACGCACATACTTGTGGCATTCGATGCGGGTAAAACGACATTCAGACATGCATCATTTAAAGAATATAAGGGCGGGCGCCAAAAAACGCCTCCGGAACTATCGGAGCAATTCCCTTTCATTCGCGAACTGCTTGATTGTTTTCAAATAAAAAGGTATGAACTGGAGAACTACGAAGCCGATGATATTATCGGTACGCTGTCTTTACAAGCGGAAAAAGATGGTTTTGAAGTGAAGGTCATTTCAGGTGATAAGGATTTAACACAACTATCCTCCCCTAGTACGACGGTTTCCATCACGAAAAAGGGGATTACTGAAATTGAGGAATACACTCCAAAGCATATACATGAAAAATACGGCCTATCCCCTTTGCAAATCATTGATTTAAAAGGGTTGATGGGAGATGCTTCCGACAATATTCCCGGTATTCCGGGTGTAGGTGAAAAGACTGCCCTTAAATTATTGCATCAATTCGAAACGGTTGAAAACCTTCTGCAGTCGATTGATGAGGTAAGCGGACAAAAATTGAAAGAGAAAATAGAAGAACACAGAGACCTGGCCCTATTGAGCAAAGAGCTGGCTACGATAACGAGGGAAGCGCCGCTTGAAGTTTCCGTAAACGAGACCGAGTACACTGGCATGGATCAGGATCGAGTCATCTCATTCTATAAGGAGCTTGGGTTTTCGACTTTGCTCGATAAATTGGATGTAACGGAAAGTGCACCGCTTGAACAGGAGAAGATAGAAGTGCACACGTCCGAAATGACAGAAGCAATGTTTGCGGATGAAAGTGCCTTATATGTTGAGATTTTAGAAGATAATTATCATCATGCCGATATTAGGGGAATCGCCATCAGTAATGAACAAGGTAATTTTTACTTCAATGGGGATGATGCTCTGAGTTCCGGGGCATTTAAATCCTGGGCGGAGGATGAAACAAAAAAGAAAACGGTTTTCGATGCGAAGCGTACGGTTGTGGCACTGCGTCATCGGGGAGTCGAAATAAAAGGCATCGATTTTGATGTATTTTTGGCATCCTATATCCTGAATCCCGCAGAGTCAGTGGACGAAGTGGCAGAAATCACGAAAACTCAAGGTACGACCCGTCTTGAAACAGATGATGTTTTTTATGGAAAAGGTGCAAAACGCAAAATACCTGAGGAAGCGGAATTGAGGGAGCATATCGCCAGAAAATCGAAGGCGATCCTTTCTCTGAAAGAACCGATGATCGATAAGCTGCAAGAGTTCGAGCAATTTCACCTGTTTACGGAACTGGAGCTGCCACTGTCGATCATTCTGGCCAATATGGAATGGCAGGGAATCAAGGTGGATATAGGCAGATTGAAAAACATGGGACAGGAGTTAGCCGTTCGCTTAAGAAACATCGAAGCCCGAATTTTTGATTTGGCTGGAGAGGCGTTCAATATCAATTCACCTAAACAGCTCGGGGCCATCCTGTTTGAAAAGTTGGAGCTTCCAGTCATGAAGAAAACCAAAACTGGTTATTCGACTTCAGCCGATGTGCTGGAAAAACTGGAGAGCAAGCATGATATCGTTAAGGAGATATTGCTATATCGCCAGCTTGGTAAGTTGCAATCAACTTATATTGAAGGGTTGCTTAAAGTGGTCAATGGCAAAACGGACAAGGTGCACACCCGGTTCAACCAAGCATTGACCCAGACGGGCCGGTTAAGTTCTACAGATCCCAATCTGCAGAATATCCCGATCAGACTGGAAGAAGGCAGGAAAATCAGGCAGGCCTTCATTCCTTCCGAAAAGGATTGGATCATTTTTGCTGCCGATTACTCACAGATCGAGTTACGCGTCCTGGCGCATATCGCCAATGACAGCGGATTGGTGGAAGCATTCCAGGCCGGGATGGACATCCATACAAGGACAGCCATGGATGTATTCCACGTACCGGCAGACCAAGTCACGGCGAACATGAGGCGCCATGCCAAAGCGGTCAACTTCGGAATCGTTTATGGTATAAGTGACTACGGGCTATCGCAAAGTCTCGGCATCACGAGAAAAGAAGCGGGAGAGTTCATCGAGAAGTATTTAAGAAGCTTTCCTGGTGTTCAGGAATATATGGAAGAAAGCATACATGAGGCCCGTCAAAAAGGATATAGCACGACTCTGATGCAAAGAAGGCGCTATATACCTGAGATAACAAGCAGGAATTTCAACATCAGGAGCTTTGCCGAACGGACAGCGATGAATACGCCGATTCAAGGCAGTGCCGCGGATATCATCAAGCTAGCCATGATAAACATGAGTAAGCGCCTGAAACGGGAAGGTCTTAAAACGAGAATGCTTCTGCAGGTGCATGATGAATTGATTTTTGAAACGCCTCCCGAGGAACTCGAAATCCTTAAAGTGATCGTTCCGGAGGAAATGGAAAATGCCATTGAACTGAACGTGCCCCTTAAAGTGGATTATGCTTTTGGGCCAACATGGTTTGATGCCAAATAATAAAAGATAGGTGATTGCAATGCCAGAACTTCCAGAAGTGGAAACAGTCAGAAGAACGTTAGAGCAGCTCGTGCTCGGAAAAGAAATCAAGGAAGTGTCAGTCTTCTGGCCAAAGATCATAAAAGCGCCTGAACCTGTCGAACAGTTTCAGGATGCTTTAAGGGGACAGACGATTACGGGAATAGGTCGTCGGGGCAAGTTCCTCATTTTCACCTTGGATGATTATTCATTGGTTTCGCATTTAAGAATGGAAGGGAAATACGGCGTGCATCCAAAAGAAGAGCCGTATGATAAGCATACCCATGTGATCTTCACTTTCACGGATGGCAGTGAACTCAGGTACAGGGATGTCCGGAAATTCGGAACGATGCATCTATTTGCCAAAGGGGAAGAACTCGAGCGGCTGCCACTGTTGCATTTAGGGCCTGAACCGTTGTCTGAAGATTTTACTGTCGAGGGGCTAAGTGGCAAGTTGGCAAGAACCAACAGGAAAATCAAGCCCGTTCTCCTTGATCAAACGGTTGTCGTCGGGATTGGGAATATATATGTAGACGAGTCGTTATTCCGTTCCGGTATCCATCCGGAGAGAATCGCTTCTTCACTCTCGTTGCAGGAAATCAAAACGTTGCATGCAGAAATCATCGCGACGTTAGGTGAAGCTGTGGAAAAAGGCGGGAGTACGATTCGATCATACATTAATTCCCAAGGGCAAATCGGCATGTTTCAGTTGGAACTTAATGTTTATGGACGAAAAGGCGAGAACTGCAAAACATGCGGCACGCCACTTGAAAAACTGGTCGTTGCAGGACGCGGCACACATATTTGCCCGTCATGCCAGCCGTTAAAATAGGTAATGTTTTTTCAAACACATCGGATGGGCTCCATCCATATACTAGGGTAGCAACGAGTAGGGAAGGAGTATTATTCCGATGTGGCTACAAATTATTTTTCTCGCTTTTGCAGTTAGTATTGACGGATTTGGCGTAGGTATGACATTCGGTATGCGGAAGATGAAAATCCCCTTAAGGTCAATAGCGGTCATCTCGTTTTGTTCTGCCTTGAGTTTAGGTATTGCGATGGTCATCGGACAATTCATCAGTCAGCTCATATCGGTCGGGGCGGCTGAAAAAACGGGTGGCATCATCCTCATTTTCCTTGGTGCCTGGATGGTATACCAGTATTTTAAGCCTGAAAAAGATTTGAAAGATGATAGATATCATGAAAAGATCATCTTTAATTTTGAAATTAAATCACTTGGGGTAGTCATTAATATTTTACAAAAACCATTGAATGCCGATTTTGATAAATCAGGTACGATTACGGGTGTTGAAGCGCTTGTTCTGGGATTTGCACTTTCGCTGGATGCGTTCGGGGCCGGAGTTGGCGCGGCTATGATCGGCATTTCACCGATTATCCTTGCAGGGTGCATCGCTGTTATGAGTTCAATTTTCATTTGGAGCGGGCTTCAAAGCGGGAAATTGCTTTCAAATAATAAAGTTGTCCAGCGATTGACGTTTCTACCAGGTGTACTGTTGATTATCATCGGTATATTCAAGTTATGATACATGGTTAAAAGGGGGAGCTTATGGGACAAATCATTGGAATCACGGGGGGCATCGCCAGTGGGAAAAGCACCGTCAGCCTTTATTTACAGGAACTCGGATTCACGATTGTCGATGCAGATCTGGCTTCCCGTGCCGTCGTTGAGCCGGGTGAAGAAGCCTATCATCAAGTTGTGAAGGCATTTGGTGAAGATATCTTATTGCCGGATGGGAATATAGATCGCGTAAAGCTCGGGTCGATCATATTTAATGATCAGGAAAAGAGATTGCTATTGAATGGCATCGTGCATCCAGCCGTCAGGAAATGGATGCGCCTCAAAACGGAAGAGGCACTATCATCAGGGGAAGAAACGGTGTTCATGGATATTCCGCTCCTATTCGAAAGTAAGCTGACATTCATGGTGGAAAAGACGCTTTTGATCTATGTGGATGAGCAAGTTCAATTGCAGCGATTAATGAACAGGAATGGTCTTTCGGAGACGGAGGCACTAGCCAGGATCAATTCGCAAATGCCTTTGGCCGATAAAAAGGCTTTAGCGGATGCCATTGTCGACAATAATGGGGACATTAATGAAACCAAGAGGCAAGTGAAGTCCATACTTCGCGATTGGCATGTCATATAATTATGATAAAAAAGAAGAAACCACCCGGTTTCTTCTTTTTGTGTTGAAAAAATAAACACAATCCGCATTTTTATTAGCACAATTCCTTTGAATTATGTTATACTAATTACATGTGGAAGGTAATAAGTATAACACTAATATTTTCTGGAGGGTCCGAACAATGAATTCAAGAATAGCGATTAACGGGTTTGGGAGAATTGGAAGAATGGTTTTCCGAAAGGCCATATTAGATGAGGGTTTGGACATTGTTGCCATTAATGCAAGCTATCCAGCTGAAACTTTAGCACACTTACTAAAATATGATACGATACATGGTAAATTCGACGGTATCATTATAGCGGAAGATGATTCACTAGTAGTGAATGGCCGCCGGGTAAAATTAATAAATAACCGCGATCCAAAGCTATTGCCTTGGAAAGAGTTGGACATAGATATTGTAATTGAAGCTACGGGCAAATTCAATGATCGTTCTAAAGCGGCTCTTCATTTAGATGCAGGAGCAAAAAGAGTTATTTTATCAGCGCCGGGTAAAAATGAAGACGTTACCATTGTAATGGGTGTAAATGAGGAAGTGCTGGAAATTGACAAGCATTTCGTCATATCCAATGCTTCTTGTACAACCAACTGTCTTGGACCGGTTGCAAAAGTGCTTGATGAAAAATTCGGCATAAACAACGGTTTAATGACGACGATACATTCTTATACAAATGATCAAAATAATATCGATAACCCGCATAAAGACTTAAGACGTGCCCGTGCCGCTGCGGAAAGCATGATTCCTACGACTACAGGAGCTGCAAAAGCCATCTCGCTAGTGTTGCCGCAATTAAAAGGCAAGCTTCATGGAATGGCGATTCGCGTACCGACACCTAACGTATCTCTAGTCGATCTTGTTGTGGATTTAAACCGTGATGTCACGATTGATGAAGTGAACCAAGCCTTCATCGATGCTTCAGAAAATGAACTCAAAGGAATTATGGAATTCACGATGGAACCTTTAGTTTCCAGTGATTTCAAAACGAATCCTCACTCTGCAATCATCGATGGTTTGACGACAATGATGATTGGGGACAGGAAAGTGAAAGTCCTTGCATGGTATGATAATGAGTGGGGTTACTCCAACCGGGTAGTGGACCTTGTGAAATTGGTGGGATCCGAGTTGAAAAAAACTTCCCAAGTCGAACTATCAGTAAAATAAAGAAAAGAAATCGAGCCTGCTAAAATTTTTTAGCGGGCTATTTTTAATGCAGTGCCCCATCAATTCCTGGCTATTTTAAGGCGCTGAATAAATCCGGAAAACAGAATTTTCCTTACATTGGAACCTTCGCTATAGCCCTATTGCATATAAAGTTATCTTTCCAAAATTTTAATTTGGAGTTGCAAAAAAAATTCAAACAATATATACTATGAATCGTGAACTTCTTCAAAAGCGGTTTGCATGATGGCTACTTAAAGGGTTAGGACCTCTTTGGACTAACTTTCCCCCGTGGTAGTTATCAGAACTTATTTTTAAATCATGGTAAGGGGGAAGCTTAATATGGAAACAGCTTACACTATGGAAACAATGGGCAGACATGTCATTTCTGAACTTTGGGGTTGTGACTTTGAAAAACTGAACAATATCGATTTAATTGAAAAGATTTTTGTTGATGCTGCTTTGAAATCAGGTGCAGAGGTACGAGAAGTTGCCTTTCACAAATTTGCTCCACAAGGAGTCAGCGGGGTTGTCATCATTTCTGAATCACACTTAACGATTCACAGTTTTCCAGAACACGGCTATGCGAGCATCGATGTCTATACATGCGGTAACTTGGATCCGAATATTGCGGCAGATTATATTGCAGAAGCTTTGAATGCGCAAACACGTGAAAACATAGAATTACCACGTGGTTTAGGTCCTGTACAAATGAAAAAAGCCAATATAAGTGCCCTATAAAAAACACGTATACACAGAGATGCCATGGGTGCATCTCTTTTTTAATGCAATGAATCGGCAGCCTGCTTCACATTATAGCTATGGATTGCCTTATAGCACAAAGACCTTGACAAAGGTGCTCCAAGGGCGGAACAAAAGTGCCTGCTGCTGGAAGTTACACTTTTTACTTGTACTGGCCGTTCCTTTTAATATAAGATTAAGATAGAGAAGTAAATCCTTGGGGAACATTTAGATAGGGGAGTCCTACATAAAATACGGAGCTGATAATGATGAAATGCCCATCATGTCAATATAACGGAACAAGAGTGCTCGATTCCAGGCCAGTCGATGAAAGTAAATCGATTCGACGACGCCGTGAATGCGAGGCATGTGGTTTTCGATTCACGACATTTGAAAAGGTGGAGGAAACACCGCTTATTGTAGTGAAAAAGGGCGGGACACGGGAAGAGTTCAGTCGTGATAAAATCCTGCGTGGCTTAATCAGGGCTTGCGAAAAACGCCCGGTTCCCTTGAAGGAACTAGAGCAAATTACCAGTTATGTAGAAAAAGAACTGCGCAACCAGGGCATATCGGAAGTGAAAAGCGACAATGTCGGCGAAATGGTAATGGACAAGCTGGCGGAAGTCGATGAGGTTGCCTATGTAAGGTTCGCATCCGTCTATCGACAATTTAAAGATATCAATGTCTTTATCGATGAATTGAAAGATTTAATAAATAAAGAAAGAAAGTAGAGCTGAAGATTCACTTTGGCTCTTTTTTCACTACATCTTTTGAAAGGTTTGAATGGAGATGTCAATGCATTGGCAAGAATTGCTCCCAGCGGATTCATATTTGGTCTCATCTGCGGGGCTGCTTCATGATTATGATCGGAAAATACTTACCCGACTATATCAACCTCTTATTGGACCTATTTGCATTAGCCTATATATGACGTTATGGAGTGAGCTGGAGGAAAACAGGCTATGGTCGGAAATCTCCTCACATTATCAATTAATGAATACCATCGGCCTTAAGTTAGGTGATATTTACGAAGCACGCCTTTTACTTGAAGGAATTGGTCTGTTGAATGTATATAAGAAATCGAAAAATGAAACGAAGGAATTCATCTATGAGTTAAACCCGCCGCTTTCGCCCCAGCAGTTTTTCACGGATGGAATGCTGAATATTTACTTATACAAAAAAATCGGCAAAGCGCAATTCAACCGGTTAAAGAGATTCTTTTGTGATGATCATATCTTAACCGATCAATATGAAGGTGTGACTAAATCTTTTGCGGAAGTATTCTCATCAGATCATCTGGACTCTTTATATGTAACCGATGAAGCGAAAAACGAATGGAAACCGATGCCTGAGCAGCAATTCATCGATCGGACGGAAGGCGTCGAGCCATCGGGGTTTGACGACTTATTTGATTTTGACCTTTTATTTGCCGGGATGAAATCCTCGATCGTACCGAAAAAGGCCTTTACTCCGAAAATAAAAAGTACGATTGCCAAACTTGCTTTTTTATATGGCATTGATCCGCTGGAAATGCAAAAACTAGTAATGGATGCCGTTTCATTGGATGATGAGATCGATGAGGAAGTGCTCAGAAAGGCGGCAAGGGACTGGTATCAGATCGAACGGCAGGCAGATATGCCTTCCCTAGTCAATCGGGTGCAGCCGATTCGTGAACGGACACAAAAAGAAGAACCGAAAACACAGGAACAAGAGTTAATCCGTCATTTGGAGACGATTTCCCCGAGGGAGCGGCTGATGCAATTGTCTGGCGGTGCAGAGCCATCAAGCGGTGATCTGAAAGTGGTTGAGGGAGTGATGATCAATCAAAAGCTGAATCCGGGTGTCGTCAATGTCTTGATTGAATACGTCATGCTCAAAACGGATATGAAGTTCACGAAGGGCTATGTGGAAAAGCTGGCAGGCCATTGGGCACGGCTGAAGGTCTCTACGGTCGTGGAGGCGATGGAACTGGCTAAAAATGAACATAGGAAATATCAGGACTGGGCTCAAGGAAGCAGGAATGCTGCGAAGGGCGGCCGGAAAAAGGCGATACGGGAAGAAGTGGTTCCGGAGTGGCTTGAGAAGAAAGAAGAAGCACAGCAGGAGCAGAATGCAGATCACCCTGAATTGAATGCCCAGAAACGCGAGCTTCAGGAGAAATGGAAGCAGTGGAAAGCAGGAGGTGAAATGAACGATGGAAAAGATTAATAGATCCCTTAATAAATTGGCCAATACAAACCAATTTCAACAGCGTTATGAAAAGCTGAAGCAGGAGATTTTTGAAGACGAACAAGTGCGGTTATTTTTGAATGCCAACAGTTCGACGGTCACGAAGGAAATGATTGATAAAAATTTGGGGAAGCTTTATGAGTTCACTTCACAAAGCAATAAATGTGATAAATGTCCAAGCTTGAATGGCTGCATCAATATGATGCAAGGGTATTATCCCAAATTGGTGGTTCAAGGGAAGGCCCTGAACCTGAATTATGAAATCTGCCCGCGGAAATTGGCAGAGGATGAAAAGCGGAAACGGGAAAAATTGATCCGCAGCCTGTATGTACCGAAGGATATTTTAAAGGCGACCATTGAGGACTTTACCCAAACGGATAATGAAAACAAACGCTTGGGTGTTTTAAGTAAGGCGATGTCGTTCATTATGGAATATGAGCCAGGTAAAATGCAAAAAGGCTTATATATATATGGGAAATTCGGTGTTGGGAAAACGTACTTATTAGGTGCGATTGCCAATGAACTTGCAGAAAGGCAAATTTCCTCCCTTATTGTCTATGTCCCTGACTACTTGCGGGAACTTAAGGGATCGATAGGTGATAATACGGTCAATGAAAAAATTGAGATGGTGAAAACGGCCCCTGTCCTCATGCTGGATGATATTGGGGCGGAGTCCATGACGAGCTGGGGACGCGATGAGGTTTTTGGTCCGATTTTGCAATTTAGGATGCTGGAAAACCTGCCGACGTTTTTCACTTCGAATTTTGACCTGAATGGCCTGGAGAACCACCTAACCTTTTCACAGCGCGGTGAGAAGGAAGAAGTGAAGGCGGCCAGGATAATGGAAAGAATTCAATATTTAGCGGAGCCGGTCAAGCTGGATGGCGTGAATCGGAGAAGGTGAAGGAAAGTGGTCTCTTAATGGAGGTCACTTTTTTCTTTTACAAGGCTCATCCTACTTCTAAACACGTCCCCATCCCCATATACATGAACAAAGAGGCAAGGGGGAAGGGGGGATGTCGTAGTGCAAATTTCGTTTCAAAACGATTCAGAGGCAATGAAATTACTGAATTTCGTTTCTGTCCATCCACTGGGGGCAGAATTTCAAGCATACATTCGATTTCTTCCGCAACAAGGCATGCATATGGATATGACGAAGTCTTCAGGTGATAAATGGCTAATTCTGCTTCGTGATGCATTTCATTCTTTTTTATTGGAAGAAAAGACGATTCCTGTTCTGGAGCAAATAATAGTCGGTAAATTTTTTTATAGGGAACGGGAAGAAATTGAAGCCATCATTGAAATTGCATCATCGATCATCGAGGCGGAAAGAGCCAGGGATCAAGATGGAGCATTCAGTACGGAGAAACGATCGATTGAGGAAGGACTTCAAAGCATCTTGGCTGGAAAGGTATCTTTTTCATTCGATTCTTTTACGACCTTCCGTTTAAAATCATTTCAGCACACTTTGGAAAAGTATGTCGTTAAGGCGATTGATGAATACAAGCTGGAGCAGGACTATCAAAATTTCATTGCCACGCTCCGTGATTGCCTGCATGGACAGGAGTCGAAATTAAGAAAGCTCCACCTGGTCAACCGGGATGGTTTTCATTTCTATGATCAGAAATTCAGCAAGCTCGACCGTCCAAAAATCAATAGTATGATCGACAGGAGGCTTCTTGCCAAAAGTTCACTTTTTCTCGATACGGTGATACTTGCCCCGCTTTTATCGATTGCTCCTGAAAACTTGTGCATCTATACCGATGATAAGGAAGAAGGGCTGATCCAGACCATTTCAAGGATTTTCGAAGAACGGGCGACCATCTTGCCACTTTCGTCATTTTCGATGCATTTGAATGATCTTTCGTGGAAAAAAGAAAATTAACCTTGATTTTCACCGTATAACAAATTATAATTTCCTACATACTATTAAAAAACTAAAAGTTATGATGAGGACAAGGGTATTCTAGTCGCCGATTATCAGAGAGGGGAGCCAACAGGCTGTAAGCTTCCTATTCGCATGGAACACTTACCACCTTTAAACTTCGGCTCGGAAAGCAGGCATTCTGCGAATATGAGCTGACGGGAAGCTGCCGTTACCAAGTTACAAGTGCCATTTTGCCGTGAAAAGCAAGCTGGAACGAGGGTGGAACCGCGGGTTGATGATATTTATTACTAAGCTCGTCCCTGTTTTATACAGGGGCGGGCTTTTTTGTGTTGTAATGGAATCAAAAACCTGTAATTTGTCCGAACAATAAGAAGGAGTGAAACTGAATGTCAGAATTACTGAAAATATCTTTTCCTGACGGAGCGGTTAAGGAGTTTGCCAAAGGCACAACAACTGAAGACATCGCTGCATCCATCAGTCCTGGTTTAAGGAAAAAATCCATTGCCGGAAAATTCAATGGTGAATTATATGATTTGAAACGTCCGATTGAACAAGATGGTACAATCGAAATCGTCACACAGGACGCAGCGGATGCTCTTGAAGTATTGCGTCACAGTACAGCACACTTGATGGCACAAGCGATCAAACGTTTGTACAAAAACGCTAAATTCGGAGTGGGTCCAGTCATCGAGGGCGGCTTTTACTATGATATGGATCTAGAGGAATCATTGACTCCTGAAGACCTTCCATTGATTGAAAAAGAAATGAAGAAAATCGTCAACGAAAACTTGGAGATTTCCCGCATCGAAGTGAGTCGTGATGAAGCGATTTCCCGTTTTAAAGAAATCGGCGACGAATATAAGTTGGAGTTGATCGATGCGATTCCTGCCGATCAGCAGGTAACGCTTTATGAGCAGGGTGAATTCTTTGACCTTTGTCGTGGAATTCATGTTCCATCAACGGGGAAAATCAAAGAGTTCAAGCTATTGAGCATCGCTGGAGCATACTGGAGAGGCGATAGCAAAAATAAAATGCTTCAACGTATTTACGGTACGGCTTTCTATAAAAAAGAAGATTTGGCCGAACACCTGCGTTTCCTTGAAGAAGCCAAAGAACGTGACCATCGTAAAATCGGCAAAGAATTGAACTTGTTCATGAGCTCACAAAAAGTGGGACAAGGGTTGCCGATGTGGTTGCCAAAAGGTGCGACCATCCGTCGGACGATCGAAAGATACATCGTGGACAAGGAAGAACGTTTGGGCTATGACCATGTCTACACACCTGTAATGGGAAGCGTGGACCTTTATAAAACATCTGGACACTGGGATCATTACCAGGACGGCATGTTCCCTGCCATGGAGATGGAAAACGAACAGCTTGTCCTGCGTCCGATGAACTGTCCGCATCACATGATGGTCTATAAAAACAGTATCCACAGCTATCGCGAACTGCCAATTCGGATTGCCGAGCTAGGCTTGATGCACCGCTATGAAATGTCAGGTGCCCTTTCAGGCCTTCAGCGTGTACGTGGAATGACATTGAATGATGCGCACATTTTCGTCCGTCCCGACCAAATCAAAGAAGAGTTCAAGCGCGTTGTGAACCTCGTTCTGGAAGTATATAAAGATTTCGATATCAAGGATTATTCATTCAGACTGTCTTATCGCGATCCTCAGGATACAGAAAAATACTTCGATGATGATGACATGTGGGAAAAAGCACAAGGCATGTTAAAAGTCGCCATGGATGAACTTGGCCTGGATTACTTTGAAGCGGAAGGTGAAGCGGCATTCTATGGTCCTAAGCTTGATGTTCAGGTACGTACTGCCTTAGGGAAAGATGAAACGCTTTCCACTGTTCAGCTTGATTTCTTGCTTCCTGAACGTTTTGATCTTAATTACGTCGGTGAGGACGGCAAGCAGCACCGTCCGGTCGTTATCCACCGTGGCGTCGTTTCCACAATGGAACGTTTTGTCGCTTACTTGATCGAAGAATATAAGGGGGCATTCCCGACTTGGCTTGCACCTATCCAAGCACAAGTGATCCCGGTCTCACCTGAGGTGCACTTGGATTATGCGAAAGAAGTACAGGAGAAACTTAAAGCGCAAGGCATTCGTGTCGACCTGGATACACGTGACGAGAAAATCGGTTATAAAATCCGTGAAGCGCAAATGCAAAAAATCCCGTACATGCTTGTTGTTGGTGACAATGAAGTCAAAGAAGGCAGTGTGAATGTACGTAAATACGGTGAACAAAAATCCGAAACGATCGCTTTTGAAGATTTCGTTTCAGCGATTAAGGCGGAAGTGAGCCGTTAAAAGCACAAAGAGGGGCACATATAGTTGTGTCCCTCTTTATAATTATGGCATGATAAAATGATACCATCATGTGAAAATATGTACAGCAATGAAAAGGAGGGTCAGCATGAAAAAGAAATTTTCTTATCTATTCGGACCGACATTCCTTGTCATCATCATCTTATTGTTATTGGATGATTATCGACAATATGCCATTGTCCCGGTCCTGCTTTTTTGGATAGTCCTATTTTCCTGGGACACCATCGAGAAAAAGAAAAAGGCGAAAGAAAACTCCTAGCATTTGCTGGCTTCGATCAGTAAAGACTGTAACCAAAGGGGGTTGGGGATAAATGGAGATAAGAAAGGCTTCAAGGAAAGACGCGGGTAACTTGGCTGCTTTGTTCAATCATGTTGAAGATTCCGGGTATATGCTGTTCAACCCTGGGGAAAGAAAAGCGACGGGGGAACAAATGGAAAAGCAAATGGAGCAAATCGAAAAAAATCCCCTTTCATTTTTCCTCGTTGCTGGAAGCGGCCATGAGTTGATGGGTTACCTAATCTTATTGGGCAATCAAATGGGCCGAACGAGGCACTCAGCCAAAATCGTCATCGGCATCAATGAACAGGACAGAGGAAAAGGCATCGGTACGAAGCTATTTCAGAAAATGGAGGAGCATGCACGGACAAAAGAAATACGGCGCTTGGAATTGTCCGTGATCGCAAACAATGCCCCTGCGCTTTCCTTATATCGAAAGATGGGTTTTGAAAAGGAAGGAATAAAGCGGGAATCACTTTTTTTTGATGGAAAGTATCATGATGAATATTTTTTGTCCAAATTACTTTAAAAAACGTATTGTCAAATAACTGAATGTCTGATAATATTAATTTTGTTGTGAAAAACGAATAAATTAGCATTTGACAAGTCATCAGTGTTTATGATATATTTCTAAAGTGAATTGAATACGTGTTTGAGGAAAAGAAGAAGCACCCGCTTCTCACCTGGTTGACGCAAACAATGCAGTTAACAGGTCATGATTTGATTATTTGGATCTTTCTGAATGAGTCTATCAGTGTGGGTGCAGCATGCATCCACACTTTTTTATTATGATTATATCCTGTAAGCGAGTTGTGAGCGTGACCGAATTGATTCAAATATTCGTATTCGCCAATATCTTTGGAGGTGGCTAACTATTAGTAAAGACGCGATGGTAAACGAGGGCATCCGAGCCCGTGAAGTTCGTCTTATTGACCAAAACGGAGAACAACTTGGAATTAAAACGAAATTCGAAGCATTGGAAATTGCCGCTCGTGTAAATCTTGATCTAGTTTTAGTTGCTGCAAATGCAAAGCCTCCGGTAGCCCGGATCATGGACTACGGAAAACACCGCTTCGAGCAGCAAAAGAAAGACAAGGAAGCACGTAAAAATCAAAAAGTCATCAGTCTGAAAGAGGTTCGTTTGAGCCCGACGATTGAAGAACATGATTTCAATACGAAGCTTCGCAACGGTATTAAATTCCTTGAAAAAGGCGATAAAGTAAAAGCTTCTATCCGATTCAAAGGACGTGCCATTACGCATAAGGAAATTGGTCAACGTGTACTCGTTCGTTTTTCTGAAGCATGTAAAGAAGTGGCTACAATCGAGCAGCACCCAAAAATGGACGGACGCAGCATGTTCATTATCTTAGCACCGAAAAACGAAAAGTAATTGTAAAGTAATTTGTAATGAGGAGGAATACCTTATGCCTAAAATGAAAACTCACCGCGGATCTGCTAAACGTTTCAAAAAGACTGGATCCGGCAAACTTAAGCGTTCTAACGCTTACACAAGCCATTTATTTGCTAACAAATCTACTAAGCAAAAGCGTAAGCTTCGCAAAGCTAGCCTTGTAAGCAAAGGTGACTTCAAACGTATTCGTCATATGCTAGACAACATTAAATAAGTTCGATTTATCGAGTTAAATAGGAGGGAAATAACATGCCACGTGTAAAAGGCGGTACTGTTACTCGCAAACGTCGTAAAAAGGTAATAAAATTAGCTAAAGGTTACTATGGCGCGAAACATATTCTTTTCAAAGTAGCTAACCAACAAGTAATGAAGTCAGGAAACTATGCTTTCCGTGACCGTCGTCAAAAGAAACGTGATTTCCGCAAACTTTGGATCACTCGTATCAACGCTGCAGCACGCATCAACGGTCTTTCTTACAGCCGTTTAATGCATGGTCTAAAGCTTGCTGGTATCGAAGTGAACCGCAAAATGCTTGCTGATCTTGCTGTTGCTGACGAACAAGCATTTGCTCAATTAGCAACTGCTGCTAAACAACAATTAGACAAATAAGTCTGACTGATACAGCCACTCTCTTTTCAAGAGGGTGGCTTTTTACATATTTAAAGGAGGAAATGGGAATGCAGGGAGTATGGTTCATTGCTGCTTATATGATCATCACGAACATCATCGGATTTGCCTTAATGGGAATCGACAAAAGGAAAGCGCGTAATGGGGAGTACCGGATCAGCGAAAGGACACTTTGGTTTTGGGCGGTCATAGGCGGAGGGACCGGGGCCTATTTGGGGATGAAGCAATTCCGCCATAAGACGAAGCATGCCGCTTTTAAGTGGGGCCTGCCCATACTGATGATTCTTCAGATGGCCTTATTGATCAAGATATTCATTCAATTGTAATATGTAGCCCGTATATTGTATATGCTTGTAGAAGCAGCAATGAGTAGCTGGAGGGAGAGCATGAATGATAAACTGACACTTGTGATGAGCTACGTTCAATCTGGAAGCGTGTTTGCACCGTTGATTTTTATCACTTTTCATTTATTAAGGCAATTTTTATTCATTCCCGTCATTGTGGTTTGCATGTCTGGCGGAGTATTATTCGGGGCAGCCTTTGGAACCATCTATTCGGTAATCGGTTTGACGTTGTCCAGTATGGCCTTTTATTTCGTGATAGGCAAATTTCCGAAAACAAAGGATAGGCTGCTGCGGCTTAAGAATAAGCTGTTTGGAAATAGAAAGCTGAATAGTCGGCAAATTGCAGTACTGAGGCTAATCCCGTTCATACACTTTTACTTACTGTCGCTTTGCTTATTGGAATCCAATAAAGGGCTGAAAAATTATTTTTATCTGTCCTTCATGACCAATCTCCCTGTAGCATTCGTATACACGGTTTTTGGCCACTATATTGCAGATTTCAGTCCAACGCTGATCGTCATCATTTTATTATCCTTAACCTTATTGATATATTTATTGAGGGAGAAGCAAACGGTCGTCCCTTGGAAGGAATTTTTTCGTTCAGATGATTAAAGTAGAGCCTTGAGTCCATTTTTCTCAAGGCTCTTCATTACGTTTGGTTTTTTTCATTCCTGCAAAAATTCCTTAACCGGGCTCTTCCAATCAATAACGGCATCCGGATATTGTTTTTTTATGGCTGCCTCGATTTTCAAGAAATCATTTCGCTTCAAGCCTTTCAGTCCTGCCACTTTTTTAGGCCATATGAAGATGGAGATGACCTCGAAGGAGCGATCCGTCGTCCCTAAATACTTTTCCCCTTCAAACATCACCCCGTTGTACGTCAATAAAAAATTCTTTCGTATATTGGCTGTATCGTCGAGCAGAAAGAACTTTTTCTGTTCATGTGCCAGTTCTAATTTTCTTTTCGGATTAAATAGGTATTTGATGACTGTATATATTAAGAAAATGATGAGGGCCAAAAGAATGAACCGCATGATCAATACCATGGAGCTGCCTCCTTAAACAGAGTGATACCCTTCATTTACGTATGGGTTTTTAATAAGTTTCATTTATTTGATATAATTTAGGGGAAGTCGATAGAAAGAAGTGATGAAATTGAACATAGGTAAATTAATGGAAATGCAGGCAGCTTTGGATGAGCATATACAATCAAAGCATGATTTGGGTGCTGAAGATTTAGTGGAACGGAAGATACTTGCTCTTTTGGTGGAGCTTGGAGAGCTTGCCAATGAAACAAGATGTTTTAAATTCTGGAGTCTTAAAGGCCCTTCTGATAAAGAAACGATTTTGGCTGAATACGTGGATGGCATTCATTTCATTTTGTCTCTAGGAATCGAACGGGGGTTTGTACCGGAAGTTCCATCCGCCTTCAAGGTGGATCAGGAGGATTTGACGGTTCAATTTACAGCTATTTACGGCTACATCAGTGAATTTCGCACACAGTTGACAGAGTCATCTTTCCAAAAGGTTTTTGCTGCGTATTTACATTTAGGGGAGTTGCTTGGATTTTCAGCAGTGGATGTGGAAAAAGCATATGTAAGCAAAAATGAAGTGAATTACGAGAGGCAAAAGCAAGGCTACTGATTGTTTATGCAATCGGTTTTCTGTATAATTATTCTTGTAATGTAAGTTATAGGGAGGTATAGGAATGGCTAAATTGGATGAAACGTTAAGGATGCTTGCTGACTTAACGGATGCTAAAGGCATCGCAGGAAATGAAAGTGAAGTAAGAAAAGTGATGGCCGAATACATAACACCATTTGCGGATGAAATATCGACAGATGGCCTGGGAAGTTTGATTGCCAAGAAAACGGGTGATGAAAACGGACCGAAAATCATCGTTACCGGGCATATGGATGAGGTCGGTTTCATGATCACCCAAATTGATGATAAAGGATTTTTGCGTTTTCAGCCGGTAGGGGGCTGGTGGTCACAAGTAATGCTGGCCCAGCGCGTGACGATCGTTACAAGTAAAGGTGATCTAACTGGAATTATCGGTTCCAAGCCGCCGCACATCCTGTCAGCGGAGGCGCGGAAGAAGCCGGTTGATATTAAGGATATGTTTATTGATATCGGTGCATCCAGCAAAGAAGAGGCTAGGGAATGGGGCGTCAAGCCAGGGGATATGGTCGTGCCATATTTTGAATTCACGGTCATGAATAATGAAAAGATGCTGCTCGCCAAAGCCTGGGACAATCGAATTGGCTGTGCAATCGCCATTGATGTGCTTAAACAGCTGAAAGACAGCGACCATCCTAATGTAGTTTATGGAATCGGCGCTGTGCAAGAAGAGGTCGGCCTGCGTGGCTCCAAAACATCCACATTCAAAATTCAGCCGGATATCGGTTTTGCCGTCGATGTCGGCATTGCTGGGGATACACCGGGGGTTTCCGAAAAAGAAGCGATGAGTAAGATGGGGGAAGGCCCGCAAATCGTCATCTATGATTCATCGATGGTGGCACATAAGGGATTACGTGATTTCGTCACCGACACGGCTGATGAAATGAATATTCCTTATCAATATGAATCGATTCCTGGCGGCGGGACGGATGCCGGCTCCATCCATTTAACGGCAAATGGAGTTCCTGCACTGGCTATCACGATTGCCACACGCTACATTCATTCACACGCAGCAATGCTTCACCGGGATGATTATGAGAATGCAGTTAAGCTCATTGTCGAAGTGATCAAACGCCTCGATCGTGAAGCGGTTGATCGGATCATTTACGAGTAATATAGAAAGTTAAAAATGGAGAGGCCTAATCAGGTCCTCTCCATTTTCTTTTCTTTATTTCTATTTATCTTCGACGATTATATAGACCGCTTTGATGGGACCATGGACGCCGACGACAAGGTCCATTTCGATATCAGCCGAATTGCTCGGCCCCGTTATGAAGTTGATGCAGGAAGGAACGACTTCGCCGCGGGTAACTTTTGAACGGATGGCCGCTGCAGCCTGTGTCATTCGTGGAACGATGGTGCTTTTTGGAATGATGGAAACATGGCAGGAAGGAAGGAAGCTGATGGACCGGCCATGGTCCTTGTCGCTGAACAGGACGACGGTAGCTGATTCTGCTAGTGTCATCTCACTGAATGTGATTCCGATGTTAGCACTTTCCGCTTTTTCGATATTTTCTTTCCCGGCTTGGTGATCCCATATATGGACATCTTTTTCCTGTAAGATACCCTCCAATCCATAGTCGGAAAATCGATCGTCCTTAGGGATGATCAAGGATCCGTTTCCAAGTTCCTCGATCACCTGTTTTAAACAATGCATCACTTGCTTGGAGTCGGTAACGTGAAACTGAGTATGCACCCGTTTACATTGCTCCTTCAATTCCGCGACAAGGTCATTTGGTGTCGCATGTTTCAAAACTTCTTTTTGGGGTGCGTGCTTCCATTCCGGAACGGAGATGCCTTCCGTAATCGGAGCCCTTCCAAGGTTTTTGGCTATATTGTTTAAAAATGTCCCTTCATTATGGATGGTTCCAATCATGATGGTTTCCCTCCTTTTTCCCGATTTTTGAACCAGTCCCGAAAGCTCTCTTTCCCTGGAGCAGGGAACTCGCGGCTTTCTGTCCAAGTTTTGAGTGGTCCCGGACCTTTCGAGATGATATCCCCCGTTTTAAAAGGAGACATCGCGGATGGGGCCATTTTGGAGCCGAACTTATAAAGCATAGGCGAGGCCGCACCGATTCCGAAGGCTTTCATGGCCATCTTTTCTGAAAATGGCGCCATTTTTTCCTTTTCAACGATGACCTCACGATGCTTCCTCAGTAAGTCATGGAGAGGAATCTTAACCGGGCAGGCATCTGTACAGGCTGCGCAAAGAGTGGAGGCATATGGC
>NZ_JBHVQU010000017.1:0-47670 GCF_042886655.1 Peribacillus sp. NPDC058002
GAGACATATATTTGGATTTTCTATTTCGATCATCAATAAACCCTCCTTCAAAACGTCAAAACCCCGGCAAGTAAACGAAGTCACTTAAACCGAAATTCCCCATGTATACGTTCCCGCTGTGCGCAACAACTGAAAATTAATCCTCTGTAAGAACGCAAACTCAGTATTATATCCCATTATTGACAGGAATACAAAATCTATACAGAAAAATTAAACACGGCGACGTTTTGGTGGACGGCATCCGTTATGTGGAACTGGAGTTACATCTTTAATTGCAGTTACTTCTAGGCCAGCAGCTTGAAGTGCACGAATAGCAGCCTCACGTCCAGCACCAGGTCCTTTAACTGTAACTTCAAGAGTTTTCATACCATGTTCAATTGATGTTTTAGCAGCTGTTTCAGCAGCCATTTGTGCAGCGAATGGAGTGGATTTACGAGATCCACGGAATCCTAAAGCTCCAGCACTTGACCAAGAAATAGCGTTACCATGAGAGTCAGTGATCGTAACGATAGTGTTATTGAATGTTGAACGAATATGAGCAATACCAGTTTCTATATTCTTTTTCACACGACGTTTACGTGTATTAGTTTTACGTGCCATGAAAAGTAACCTCCTTTACTAATTATTTTTTCTTGTTAGCTACAGTACGACGAGGTCCTTTACGCGTACGAGCATTGTTTTTTGTATTTTGACCGCGAACAGGAAGACCACGACGGTGACGTAAACCACGGTAAGAACCGATTTCCATTAAACGTTTGATGTTTAGGGAGATTTCACGACGAAGGTCGCCTTCTACTTTAAGCTTGTCAATGATATCACGAATTTTGTTCAATTCGTCTTCCGTTAAGTCACGAACGCGAGTTTCTTCAGAAACGCCTGCTTCTGCAAGAATCTTGATCGCTGTTTGTTTTCCAATACCATATATATATGTTAATGAGATAACAATACGTTTGTCACGGGGAATATCTACTCCAGCAATACGTGCCATGCTTGAGTGCACCTCCTTCTATTTAGCCTTGTTTTTGTTTATGTTTAGGGTTTTCGCAAATAACCATAACTTTACCTTTTCTGCGGATAACTTTACACTTTTCGCAGATTGGTTTGACTGATGGTCTGACTTTCATTGCTATCTAACCTCCTTATACAGATCGGAGCGTAACCGGATTATTTGAACCGGTATGTGATTCTGCCGCGAGTTAGATCATACGGGGAAAGCTCAACCGTAACTTTATCTCCAGGCAAAATGCGAATAAAGTGCATACGAATTTTACCGGATACATGAGCTAAAACAGTATGACCATTTTCTAATTCTACCTTAAACATTGCATTTGGCAAAGTCTCTTGTACTGTGCCTTCTACTTCAATTACATCATCTTTCGCCATTAAAGTGATTCTCCCTTCTCTATGCGTGAACCTATTAAAGGTGCACATCTTTCCGTCAACATTACTACAGTCCAATTATCCTCATAAGTCTTAAAATTCTGCATCAAGTATTCACCATTTTGTAGAACCAGGCTTTAACTGAGGACCTTTATCAGTTGGACCGAAATGAGGATTTTATGGGTCCTCATGTAAGTCTTGACCGATTCCGTGACCGACATACTCTCGAAATAGAGAAGCAATTAGTCTCGACATAGGTTTGAATAGCATGGGAGATGTTTGAAAGGCGCACGCCTGACATAGCTTCTTTCAACCCTCTATATCACGACTCTTTAGGAATCCCAATAGAGTCACTGCATTTCTTCATCAATTTTGCCGACCGGATATGTCCATGAAGATCACTTAAAAAGTAATCGCCCAATTCAGGGAATACCAAGTACAAGAACCTGATTAATAAATGTGCGAATGCTCTCGCGAAATCCATTATACCCTTTGTATTATAGGAATGCACCAAGTTTAACTAGTAAGTTATAAAAATGGTATGAATTTCATAAATCAATACGAACGATTAATTTTGTAAAGCACCAAGCAACACATCAATATTTTCAAATACCTTATTAATATCTTGCTGTCCGTTAATGTTGACCAAGTATCCTTTTTCTCCGTAGAAATCAAGAAGTGGTTTGGTTTGTTTCAAATTCACATCTAAGCGATTTTGAACCGTTTCTGCATTATCGTCGGCACGTTGATATAATTCTCCGCCACAGCGGTCGCATACATCATCTTTTGCAGGAGGATTGAATACAAGATGGTATGTCGCACCACAAGATTTGCAAATACGACGTCCTGTCAATCTTTCCATTAAAATGTTTTTATCAACATCGATATTAATGACAAAATTTATTTTGCGATCTAAATCAGTTAGAATGCTTTCAAGTGCCTCTGCCTGTGCCACAGTACGTGGAAACCCATCAAGCAAAAATCCTTTTAGGCAGTCTTCCTTGCTTAAACGTTCACGTACGATGCCAATGGTAACTTCATCAGGTACCAATTCGCCTTTGTCCATGAATGATTTCGCCTTTAGACCTAATTCTGTTCCATCTTTGATAGCTGTTCGGAACATATCTCCAGTAGAGATATGAGGGATATTATATTTTTCTACGATTTGTTCAGCTTGAGTGCCCTTACCAGCACCCGGCAGACCCATTAAAACTAGATTCAATTTTCTTCCCCCTCAAACTCTATAATGGGTAAAGGGAACAAGGCGTTCCCAAAACTCATTACTTTATAAAGCCTTTATAGTGTCTCTTCACAAGTTGTGATTCCAGCTGCTTCATCGTATCAAGGGCAACCCCCACTACGATCAGCAAACTGGTACCGCCAATCTGTGCAGATTGAGGCAGATCAGCGAGCTTAATGAAAAATACCGGTAAAACGGCAATGATGGCCAAGAATATGGAGCCTACAAACGTCAAACGGTATAAAACACGTGTTAAATATTCTTGTGTACTCTTACCTGGACGAATCCCCGGCACATAGCCACCTTGCTTTTTCAAATTCTCAGCCATTTGTTCAGGGTTAACCTGAATGAATGCATAAAAATACGCAAAAGCAATGATAAGAGCAACATAGATGATCATACCAATTGGCTTGGTATAATCTAGATTTGCTGATATCCAACTAGTCACGCTGTTCTTTCCAAAGAAAGAAGCGATTGTAGTGGGAGTAATGATAAATGCCATTGCAAAGATTACCGGAATAACCCCCGCAGCATTTACTTTCAATGGTAAATGAGTAGACTGGCCACCCATTTGTGTACGACCTACCGCAGCACGTTTCGCATACTGAATAGGAATTTTACGTAATGCCTGCTGAATGAAAATAACAGCAACCACGATTGCTAATACTGCTAAAACAATGAGGATAATCGTTATGATTCGCAAGAATAATTGATCACCGGCATTTTCAAATTGTTGGGCGTAAATCTGATTTGCGGTATTAGGCAAACTAGCTACGATACCAGCAAAGATAATGATGGAAATCCCATTACCCACACCCTTAGCAGTGATCAGCTCCCCTAACCACAAAAGAAAAGCTGTTCCTGCCGTTAAGACAGTCGCAATAAGCAAGTATGTTGCAATTCCAGGATTTTCAATCAACTGGCCACCTGACATATTATTGAACCCATAAGACATACCAACTGCTTGGATGAATCCTAGGATAATAGTGAAGTAACGAGTGAATTGTGCTAATTTACGGCGCCCTGCTTCTCCTTGTTTAGACCATTCAGTGAACTTAGGAACAACATCCATCTGTAACAGCTGAACGATGATGGATGCCGTGATGTACGGCATGATACCCATCGCTAATATAGAAAAGTTTTGCAGTGCCCCGCCGCCAAAGGTATTTAAAAGGCCTATGACGCTCAGCTGGTCCTGTTCAGCGAGAAAATCGGCATTCACATGCGGTACAGGTATAAATGTACCGATGCGATAGACGATTAACATTAGAAGGGTAAAAATAATCTTATTCCTTATTTCACCCACGCGCATAAAATTGGAGATCGTGCGAAACATTAGATCACCTCTGTATTACCGCCAGCAGCTTCGATAGCTTCTTTAGCAGTAGACGAGAATTTGTGAGCTTTAACAGTAAGCTTTTTCTCAATGCTTCCTTTGGCAAGAATTTTGATTCCTGCTTTTTCTTTACTTACAACCCCAGTCTCAAGTAAAAGAGCTGGTGTTACTTCAGTACCGTCTTCGAAAAGATTTAACGTATCAAGATTCACGATAGCATAGTCTTTACGGTTGATGTTGGTAAATCCACGTTTAGGTAAACGTCTGAATAGAGGAGTTTGTCCCCCTTCAAATCCAAGACGCACACCGCCGCCGGAGCGAGCGTTTTGTCCTTTATGTCCTTTACCTGCTGTTTTACCGTTACCAGATCCAATACCGCGACCTTTACGTTTACGTTCTTTACGAGAACCTTCTGCAGCTTTTAACTCATGAAGTTTCATGTTGGCACCTCCTTGTTAAGTTAAAAATTATTTTATTGTTCTTTTACAGTAACAAGATGAGCAACTTTGGTAATCATACCGCGAATCGCAGGGTTATCTTCTTGGATAACCGTTTGATGCATTTTGCGTAAACCCAAAGTGTTAACTGTAACACGTTGATCTTCAGGACGACCAATTAAGCTGCGAGTGAGGGTAATTTCTAATTTATTAGCCATAATTCGATTTCCCTCCTTATCCTAACAGTTCTTGTACTGATTTTCCACGTAACTTAGCTACGTCTTCAGCACGTTTCAATTGCTTCAATCCTTCAATTGTTGCGCGAACCATATTAATAGGTGTATTAGTACCTAGTGATTTAGACAAGATATCGCTAACTCCGCCTAATTCAAGTACCGCACGAACAGGACCACCAGCAATTACTCCTGTACCTTCAGAAGCTGGTTTCAATAGAATGTGACCTGCGCCATAGCGACCGTTCACAAGGTGAGGAATTGTAGTACCAACCATTGGTACAGTAATTAGATTTTTCTTAGCATCCTCAATAGCTTTACGGATAGCATCCGGAACTTCTTGAGCTTTACCAGTACCAAATCCAACATGACCATTTTTATCACCAACAACAACTAGTGCAGTGAAACGGAAACGACGTCCGCCTTTAACAACTTTAGCTACACGATTTACTGTAACTACGCGTTCTTCAAGTTCTAATTTATTAGGATCAATGCTACGCATCTGTTATGTCCCTCCTTATCCATTAAAATTCTAAGCCGTTTTCACGAGCAGCGTCAGCCAATGCTTTTACACGACCATGGAAGAGGTAACCACCGCGGTCAAATACCACAGCTTTGAAACCTTTTTCAACAGCACGTTTCGCAATAAGTTCGCCAACTTTTTGAGCTGCTTCAGCATTGCTACTAGCTTCGATACCGATCTCTTTATCAAGAGTTGAAGCACTTGCTAATGTTACGCCTTTTGCATCGTCAATTAATTGTGCGTAAATGTGTTTGTTTGAACGAAACACATTTAAACGAGGACGAGCTTCTGTTCCAGAAAGCTTAGCACGTACACGCGCATGTCTTTTCTGACGAGTAGCATTTTTATCAAGCTTCGTAATCATTTACGTCACTCCTTTCGTTTACTTATGCGGCATTACTTACCAGTTTTACCTTCTTTACGACGAACGAATTCGCCTTCGTAACGGATACCTTTACCTTTATACGGCTCAGGCGGGCGAACATCACGGATATTAGCAGCTAGAGCTCCTACACGTTCTTTGCTTGCACCTTTGATGATTACTTTTGTATTAGAAGGAACTTCGACTTCAACGCCAGCTTCTGGCTCTATTTCTACAGGGTGGGAATATCCTACGTTAAGGATAAGCTTGTTACCTTGCTTTTGTGCACGGTACCCAACCCCAATAAGTTCAAGTGATTTTACAAAACCTGTTGATACACCTTCAACCATGTTAGAGATAAGTGCGCGAGTAGTACCGTGTAAAGAACGGTGAGCCTTCTCGTCAGACGGACGTGTAACAGTTAACACGTTCTCTTCAACAACGATTGAAAGGTCAGGATTGAATGATCTAGTTAATTCACCTTTAGGTCCTTTAACAGTTACTTCACTACCAGTAATAGTAACTGTTACGCCTGCAGGGATTTCAATAGGTTTTTTACCTATACGAGACATAATGTGCACCTCCATTCTTGTGAAAATGTATTACCAAACGTATGCTAAAACTTCTCCGCCAACTTGTTTAGAGCGAGCTTCCTTGTCTGTTAAAACTCCGTGAGAAGTAGAAACAATTGCGATACCTAAACCGTTAAGAACGCGTGGTACCTCTCCAGTTTTTGCATATACACGCAAACCAGGTTTGCTGATACGTTTTAGACCAGTGATAACACGTTCGTTGTTTGCACCGTATTTTAAGAAGATACGGATGATACCTTGTTTGTTGTCTTCGATTAATTCAAAGTCACGTACGAAGCCTTCACTTTTTAAGATCTCAGCGATTTCCTTTTTGATCTTTGAAGCAGGAACTTCCAGTTTTTCGTGACGAACCATATTCGCATTACGGATGCGAGTAAGCATATCTGCAATAGGATCTGTCATGACCATTATATTTTACCTCCTTCCCAAACTCGGGTTTTACCAGCTAGCTTTTTTAACGCCAGGAATTTGTCCTTTATATGCAAGTTCGCGGAAACAAATACGACAAAGTTTAAATTTACGTAATACAGAATGTGGACGTCCGCAACGTTCGCAACGTGTATATTCTTGTACTTTAAACTTCTGTTCGCGTTTTTGCTTTACGATCATAGACTTTTTAGCCACGATTTCGCCTCCCTTTATTTAGAGATTACTTTTGGAACGGCATTCCAACTTGAGTAAGTAGTTCACGAGCTTCTTCGTCAGTGTTGGCAGTCGTTACGATAACGATGTCCATACCACGAACTTTGCTCACTTTATCGTAATCAATCTCAGGGAAGATAAGTTGTTCTTTAACGCCTAATGTATAGTTCCCACGTCCGTCAAAGGATTTCTTTGAAACGCCGCGGAAATCACGTACACGCGGTAAAGATACAGATACTAGCTTATCAAGGAATTGATACATACGCTCTCCACGTAATGTAACTTTCGCTCCGATAGGCATACCTTCACGCAAACGGAAGCCTGCGATTGATTTTTTTGCTTTTGTTATAACTGGTTTTTGACCTGTGATCAATGTAAGTTCTTCAACAGCTGTATCCAAAGCTTTCGAGTTAGATACTGCGTCACCCACACCCATGTTAATAACGATTTTCTCAATGTTTGGTACTTGCATTACTGATTGATAGTTGAATTTACCCATCAATGACGGTGTAATTTCACTTTTGAATTTTTCTTTAAGGCGGCTCATTGCTTAGTGTACCTCCCTTCATTTATGACTTATTTATCTAAAGATTCACCTGAAATTTTAGCTACGCGTACTTTTTTACCATTTTCGATCTTATATCCAACACGAGTCGGTTTACCTGATTTAGGATCAAGTGGCATTACATTGGATACGTGAATAGCAGCTTCTTTACTGATAATTCCACCTTGTGGATTAAGTTGAGATGGCTTGGAATGCTTTTTCACGATGTTAATTCCTTCAACAAGCACACGATTTTGTTTCGGATATGCAGAAAGAATTGTTCCTTGTTTGCCTTTGTCCTTACCAGAGATGACTACGACTTTGTCACCTTTTTTAACATGCATTAGCTTGGCACCTCCTTGAAAGGCTTTATACAAATTTTACATATTATAGAACTTCTGGAGCAAGAGAAACGATCTTCATGAAACTATTGTCACGTAATTCACGAGCAACAGGTCCAAAAATACGTGTTCCACGTGGGCTCTTATCGTCACGGATAATTACACATGCGTTTTCATCAAAACGAATGTAAGAACCGTCAGGACGACGCATACCACGTTTTGTACGGACAACAACAGCCTTAACGACTTCACCTTTTTTAACAACGCCTCCTGGTGTTGCCTGTTTAACTGTACAAACGATGATATCACCGATGTTTGCAGTTTTACGGCCAGAACCACCTAGGACTTTAATTGTTAGCACTTCACGAGCACCAGAATTGTCAGCGACTTTTAAACGAGATTCTTGTTGAATCATGTACGGTACCTCCCTTCGGAATTAGCTTAATCCGAACTATATTAAATGATTACTGCTTTTTCTACTACTTCTACAAGACGGAAGCGTTTTGTAGCTGAAAGTGGACGAGTTTCCATGATACGTACTACGTCGCCTGCTTTAGCTTCGTTTAGCTCGTCATGAGCTTTAAACTTTTTAGAGTATTTCACGCGTTTACCGTATAAAGAATGCTTTTTATAGGTTTCTACAACTACTGTAACTGTTTTATCCATTTTGTCGGATACTACGCGTCCAGTGTAGATTTTGCGTTGGTTGCGTTCGCTCATTCTGCAAACCTCCATTCATTATCGATTAGTGACACCGATCTCTCTTTGACGAACAACTGTTTTCATACGAGCAATCGATTTGCGAACTTCACGGATGCGAGCTGTATTTTCAAGTTGTCCAGTAGCTAACTGGAAACGAAGATTAAATAGTTCTTCTTTAAGAGATTTTAGTTTTTGTTCAATTTCAGCAGTGGTTAGATCTTTGATTTCATTAGCTTTCATTTGTTTCACCACCAATTTCCTCTCTTTTTACAAACTTGCATTTGATTGGAAGTTTGTGTGCTGCAAGGCGCAATGCTTCTCTTGCCACCTCTTCAGATACACCAGAGATTTCAAACATAACTTTGCCCGGTTTAACTACTGCTACCCAACCTTCAGGAGCACCTTTACCGGAACCCATCCGTACTTCAAGCGGCTTAGCTGTGTAAGGTTTGCTTGGGAAGATTTTGATCCAAACTTTCCCTCCACGTTTCATATAACGAGTCATCGCAATACGAGCTGCTTCGATTTGGCGGTTTGTGATCCAGGAAGCTTCTTGAGCTTGAAGTCCAAATTCTCCGAAATGAACTTCAGTGCCGCCCTTAGCCATCCCTCTCATCTTACCGCGGTGTTCACGACGGTATTTTACGCGTTTTGGCAATAACATATTATTTTCCTCCTTCCTCAGATTTCTTCTTAGTAGGAAGAACTTCTCCACGGTAGATCCAAACTTTCACGCCTAGCTTACCGTAAGTAGTATCTGCTTCAGCATGAGCATAATCTATGTCTGCACGAAGTGTGTGAAGTGGAACTGTTCCTTCGCTGTAATGTTCAGCACGAGCAATATCAGCACCGCCAAGACGACCAGAAACTTGAGTTTTGATTCCTTTTGCTCCAGAACGCATAGTACGTTGGATAGCTTGCTTTTGAGCGCGACGGAATGAAACACGGTTTTCTAATTGACGAGCGATGTTTTCTGCAACCAATTTTGCGTCAAGATCTGCTCTTTTAATTTCAATGATATTGATATGAACTCTTTTGCCAGTTAACTGGTTCAAAGCTTTACGAAGTGCTTCGACTTCAGTACCGCCTTTACCGATAACCATTCCTGGTTTAGCAGTGTGGACAGATACATTGATACGGTTAGCTGCACGTTCGATTTCAACTTTTGAAACAGAAGCATCATTTAGACGTTTCGCGATATATTCACGAACTTTGATGTCTTCATGCAAAAGAACTGCGTAGTCTTTATCAGCGTACCATTTGGATTCCCAGTCACGGATTATCCCGATACGCATACCGATTGGATTTACCTTTTGACCCACAGATTACCCCTCCTTCTTTTCTGATACAACGATTGTAATATGACTAGTACGTTTGTTAATTGCACTCGCACGACCTTGAGCGCGAGGACGGAAACGTTTTAATGTTGGTCCTTCGTTAACGTATGCCTCTGAAACGACTAGGTTATTAATATCCATTTCGTAGTTATGTTCTGCATTTGCAATAGCAGATTTCAGAATTTTTTCTACGACTGGAGAAGCAGATTTTGGTGTTAAGCGAAGAATCGCTACTGCTTCACCTACTTGTTTTCCTCGAATTAAATCTGCGACTAAACGCACTTTACGAGGAGCAATACGAACTGTTTTAGCGACAGCTTTAGCTTGCATGAGATGCCCTCCTCTCATTAACGTCTTGTTTTCTTGTCATCACTTGCGTGACCTTTATAAGTGCGTGTAGGCGCGAATTCGCCTAGTTTGTGACCTACCATATCTTCTGTTACATAAACCGGCACATGCTTACGACCGTCATAAACGGCGATTGTGTGTCCGATGAATTGCGGGAAGATTGTTGAGCGACGAGACCAAGTTTTTACTACCTGTTTCTTGTCAGCTTCATTTAACTTTTCAACTTTAACCAATAAATGATCATCAACAAAAGGTCCTTTTTTTAAGCTACGACCCATGCGAGTACCTCCCTTCGTGACTGTTCTACGGTTCTATATATGAACCGTAGTTCAATCCCGTTATTTTTTACGACGACGTACGATAAATTTATCGGATTTATTTTTCTTCTTACGAGTTTTGAATCCAAGAGTAGGTTTACCCCATGGAGACATTGGTGATTTACGTCCGATTGGCGCTTTACCTTCACCACCACCGTGTGGGTGATCATTCGGGTTCATTACAGATCCACGAACTGTTGGGCGTTTACCTAACCAACGGTTACGGCCAGCTTTACCAATGTTGATAAGTTCATGTTGTTCATTACCAACTTGACCGATAGAAGCACGGCAAGTAGCAAGAATCATACGAACCTCACCTGAGTTTAAACGTACTAGTACATAACGACCTTCTTTACCAAGTACTTGAGCAGATGTTCCTGCTGAACGGACTAATTGTCCACCTTTTCCTGGTTTAAGTTCGATGTTATGAATTACTGTACCAACTGGGATATTGATAAGAGGTAGAGCGTTACCCACTTTGATGTCAGCTTCTGGACCTGACATAACTTCCAAACCTACTTCTAGGTTTTTCGGAGCTAGGATATAACGTTTTTCTCCATCAACGTAATTAATTAATGCAATGTTTGCAGAACGATTTGGATCGTACTCAATAGTAGCAACGCGTCCTGGTATACCATCTTTATTCCGTTTGAAATCGATGATACGGTATTGACGCTTGTGGCCGCCACCTTGATGACGAACTGTTAACTTACCTTGGTTATTACGGCCGCCTTTGCTGTGTAAAGGAGCAAGTAATGATTTTTCCGGTTTGTCTGTAGTGATCTCAGCAAAATCGGAAGTTGTCATATTACGTCGACCGTTAGAGGTAGGTTTATACTTCTTAATCGCCATTTGTATTTCCCTCCTTCTCTAATGAATTAAGCCTCGAATAGCTCGATTTCTTTGCTGTCAGCAGTTAATTTAACAATAGCTTTACGGCGCTTGTTAGTATAGCCTGCATGTTTGCCCATGCGTTTGAATTTACCTTTGTAATTCATGATGTTTACTTTCTCAACTTTAACGCCGAAAATTTCTTGAACAGCATCTTTAACTTGAGTTTTATTAGCTCTAACATCAACTTCAAAAGTATATTTCTTTTCAGCCATTATGTCTGAAGAGCGTTCAGTGATTACGGGGCGCTTAATGATATCGCGTGCATCCATTATGCAAGCACCTCCTCTACTTTTTCGACAGCTGATTTAGTCAAGATCAATTTGTTGTGTGAAACAACATCAAGAACATTAAGACCATCAGCTTCAACTACAGTAACACCAGGGATGTTACGTGCAGAAAGAGCAACTTTCTCATCTAAACCGTCAGTAACCACTAATGTTTTAGTGTCAACAGAAAGGTTTTTAAGAACCGCTACAAACTCTTTTGTTTTTGGAGCTTCGAAAGACAAGCTTTCAAGTACCAAAATGTTCTCTTCCAATGCCTTTGCAGACAATGCAGATTTAATAGCTAAACGACGTACCTTTTTAGGCAGCTTGTAAGAGTAAGATCTTGGAGTTGGTCCAAAAACAATACCACCGCCACGCCATTGTGGAGAACGGATAGAACCTTGACGCGCACGTCCAGTTCCTTTTTGTTTCCAAGGTTTACGTCCACCGCCTGCTACTTCAGAACGGTTTTTAACTTTATGAGTTCCTTGACGTAAGGAAGCTCTTTGCATGATGATTGCTTCAAATAATACGTGATTATTAGGTTCGATACCAAAGATGGATTCATTTAGTTCGATGTCGCCAACTTGAGAACCTGTTTGGTTGAACAATGTAACTTTTGGCATTCTATTGCTCCTCCTTTCTTAGAAATTACTTTGCTTTAACAGCAGATTTAACTTTGATCAATGCTTTTCTAGCACCAGGTACATTACCTTTGATCAATAGTAGGTTACGTTCAACATCAACTTTAACGATAGCTAAGTTTTGAACAGTGATTTGTTCTCCACCCATACGTCCTGGTAAAAGTTTACCTTTGAATACGCGGTTTGGAGCTACAGGACCCATTGAACCTGGGCGACGGTGGTAACGAGAACCGTGAGACATTGGTCCGCGAGATTGTCCATGACGCTTGATAGAGCCTTGGAATCCCTTACCTTTTGAAATTCCTGATACATCTACTAAATCGCCTTCAGCGAAAATACTAACATTGACTTCTTGACCGATCTCATATTCGTTAAGATCCGTTCCGCGGAATTCGCGAATGAAGCGCTTAGGAGTAGTATTTGCTTTTTCAACATGGCCCTTTTCAGGTTTGTTAGAAAGCTTTTCACGTTTGTTTTCAAAACCAACTTGAACTGCTTCATAGCCATCAGTTTCAACAGTTTTCTTTTGAAGAACCACGTTATTAGCAGCTTCGATAACTGTTACCGGAATAAGTTCACCGTTTTCAGCAAAAACTTGAGTCATACCGATTTTTCTTCCTAAGATTCCTTTGGTCATAAGTCACACCTCCTAGAGTAATTGTTCATATTTATATGAATTATAATTTGATTTCAATGTCAACGCCTGATGGTAAATCTAAACGCATCAATGAGTCAACTGTTTGTGGAGTTGGATTAACGATGTCGATTAGACGTTTATGCGTACGCATTTCGAATTGTTCACGAGAGTCTTTGTATTTATGAACCGCACGTAGGATCGTATATACCGATCTTTCAGTAGGTAATGGAATCGGACCAGATACAGCCGCACCAGAACGTTTTGCAGTTTCAACAATTTTCTCAGCAGATTGATCAAGAATTCTGTGATCATATGCTTTTAAACGGATACGAATTTTTTGTTTTGCCATAATTTTCCCTCCTTTTCGCCTATTTTAAAATAGACCTTCTCAATGGAAATTTCCCACACACTCGCCATGGCAAAGCGGCCGGGTGTGTCAGCAACCTTCCATATCATCGCAGTCAAAGACCAACATTGTCTATTATACATATAACACAAGTGAAATGCAAGATAAACTTAGATTTTTCTTGTGCAACACACTTTTATTATTATACATACTTTCACAAGTATTTACAAGTACATTCTTCGTGGACTTTCATATCCATTTTCTTCATTTCGGGAATGTTCAAGATACCCATAAAATGCACTTCATTTTTTTACAGATATATTATAGAAGAAAGTATATTCTTTAAAAATAAAAAAGAAGCAGATGGCGTCCCATCTGCTTCTTCCGGAAGGCGTCCCTTCCAATATTGTTTTATTGAATCAATTATTCTTGGATTGTAGCAACTACGCCAGCGCCTACAGTACGTCCACCCTCACGGATAGAGAATTTAGTACCTTCTTCGATAGCGATTGGAGCGATAAGTTCTACAGTCATTTCGATGTTGTCTCCAGGCATAACCATTTCTACGCCTTCAGGAAGGTTACAAATACCAGTTACGTCAGTTGTACGGAAGTAGAACTGAGGACGGTAGTTTGTAAAGAATGGAGTGTGACGTCCACCTTCTTCTTTAGAAAGAACATAAACTTCAGCTTTGAACTTTGTGTGTGGAGTGATAGTGCCTGGTTTAGCAAGAACTTGTCCACGTTGGATATCTTCACGGGATACACCACGAAGAAGTGCACCGATGTTGTCACCAGCTTCAGCATAGTCAAGAAGTTTACGGAACATTTCAACACCAGTTACTGTTGTTGGTTTAGACTCTTCGTTGAAACCGATGATGTCAACAACGTCACCGACTTTAACTTGTCCACGCTCAACACGGCCAGTAGCAACTGTTCCACGACCAGTGATTGAGAATACATCCTCAACTGGCATCATGAATGGTTTTTCAGTGTCACGAGTTGGTTCTGGGATATACTCGTCAACAGCTGTCATTAATTCATGAATTTTTTCTTCCCATTCAGCTTCTCCTTGAAGAGCTTTTAGAGCAGATCCTTTGATAACTGGAATGTCATCGCCAGGGAATTCGTATTCAGAAAGAAGGTCACGAATTTCCATTTCTACTAATTCAAGAAGTTCTTCGTCATCAACCATATCGCATTTGTTCATGAATACTACTAGGTATGGTACACCTACTTGACGAGAAAGAAGGATATGCTCACGAGTTTGTGGCATTGGGCCATCAGCAGCAGATACTACTAGGATTCCGCCGTCCATTTGTGCAGCACCAGTGATCATGTTTTTAACATAGTCAGCATGTCCTGGGCAGTCAACGTGTGCATAGTGACGAGTAGCTGTTTCGTACTCAACGTGTGCAGTAGAGATTGTGATACCACGTTCTCTTTCTTCTGGAGCACCATCGATTTGGTCATAAGCGCGAGCTTCTGCGCCACCAGATTTAGCAAGTACAGTTGTGATTGCAGCAGTTAAAGTTGTTTTACCATGGTCGACGTGACCAATTGTTCCAACGTTAACGTGCGGTTTTGAACGATCAAATTTAGCTTTTCCCATTAGGAATTCCTCCTTAAAATTATAAATAATAGATTAAGTATATAGGGGCTGTGAAAGAAGACTAATTCTTCCATCACAGCTTACATAAGATAGTTATACTTTAATAAGAGATGAAAATCAATTATTCACCTTTATTTTTTTTGATGATTTCTTCAGAAATGCTCTTAGGTACTTCTTCATAATGATCGAAGTGCATAGAGAATGTTCCGCGTCCTTGAGTGTTAGAACGTAGAGATGTAGCATATCCGAACATTTCAGATAGTGGAACCATCGCTTTAACCATTTGTGTGTTACCGCGAGCTTCCATACCTTCTACACGTCCACGACGAGATGTGATATCTCCCATGATGTCGCCTAGGTAATCTTCTGGAATAACTACTTCCACTTTCATGATTGGTTCAAGGATGACAGGACTACATTTAGAAGCTGCATTTTTAAGTGCCATGGATGCAGCGATTTTAAATGCCATTTCATTGGAGTCAACGTCATGGTAAGATCCGTCGAATAATTTTGCTTTGATGTCGACTAGCGGGTAACCAGCAAGTACACCACGGTCAAGTGAATCAACTAATCCAGCTTGTACAGCAGGGATATATTCACGTGGTACTACACCACCGACGATAGCATTTTCAAATTCGAATCCTTTACCTTCTTCGTTTGGACCAAATTCGATCCATACGTGTCCAAATTGTCCACGACCACCAGATTGGCGAACGAATTTACCTTCAACCTTAGCTGAACCACGGAAAGTTTCACGGTATGCTACCTGAGGAGCACCAACGTTTGCTTCCACTTTGAACTCGCGACGCATACGGTCAACAAGGATGTCCAAGTGAAGTTCACCCATACCAGCGATGATAGTTTGACCAGTTTCTTGGTCAGTGTGCGCACGGAATGTTGGATCTTCATCTTGAAGCTTTTGTAAAGCTTGAGACATTTTGTCTTGGTCTGCTTTTGATTTCGGTTCAACTGATAGTGAGATAACTGGCTCTGGGAATACCATGGACTCAAGAATTACTTGGTTCTTGTCATCACAAAGAGTATCTCCAGTTGTAGTATCTTTCAATCCTACAGCAGCTGCGATATCTCCTGCATATACAGTGGATATTTCTTCACGGCTGTTTGCGTGCATTTGAAGGATACGTCCAATACGTTCACGTTTTCCTTTAGTTGAGTTGATTACATAAGATCCGGATTCTAATGTACCTGAGTACACACGGAAGAATGTAAGTTTACCAACGTAAGGGTCAGTCATAACTTTAAACGCTAAAGCCGAGAACGGTTCAGCATCATCTGAATGACGTTCCACTTCTTCTTCTGAATCCGGTAATGTACCTTTGATAGCTGGTACATCCAAAGGAGATGGAAGGAAGTCGATAACGTTATCAAGCATTAATTGAACACCTTTGTTTTTGAAAGCTGATCCGCAAATAACAGGGAAGAATTCAACATTAACGGTTGCTGTACGAATAGCTGCTTTCAATTCAGCAATGCTGATTTCTTCGCCGCCAAGGTATTTTTCCATTAAGTCTTCATTAACTTCTGCTACTGCTTCAATTAACTTCTCACGGTATTCTTCAGCTAATTCCCGGTGTTCTTCAGGAATTTCACCGACAGTGATATCAGTTCCTAGGTCATTACCATAGAAATGAGTTTTCATTTCAATAAGGTCGATGATTGCAGAGAATTGATCCTCTGCTCCGATTGGTAACTGAACTGGGTGAGCATTAGCTTGTAAACGGTCGTGGATTGTTCCAACTGAATACAAGAAATCTGCACCGATTTTGTCCATTTTGTTTACGAATACGACACGCGGTACACCGTATGTTGTAGCTTGGCGCCAAACTGTTTCAGTTTGAGGCTCAACACCTGATTGGGCATCAAGTACAGCTACAGCTCCATCAAGTACGCGCAAAGAGCGTTCAACTTCAACTGTGAAGTCTACGTGTCCTGGTGTATCGATGATGTTTACACGATGACCTTTCCATTGTGCAGTTGTTGCAGCGGAAGTGATCGTGATTCCGCGTTCTTGTTCCTGTTCCATCCAGTCCATTTGTGAAGCACCTTCGTGCGTTTCACCAATTTTGTGGATTTTACCAGTATAATATAGAACACGTTCTGTTGTAGTCGTTTTACCAGCATCGATGTGAGCCATGATACCGATATTACGAGTGTTTGCTAAGGAGAACTCTCTTGCCATTTGGTCTTTCTCCTTCCTTCTATAAGGATTTTATAGTGTTTGATCTTACCAGCGATAATGTGCGAAAGCTTTGTTGGCTTCAGCCATTTTGTGAGTATCTTCACGTTTCTTAACTGCTGCTCCAGTGTTGTTAGCAGCATCCATGATTTCATAAGCTAAACGCTCTTCCATCGTTTTTTCTCCACGAAGGCGAGAGTAGTTTACTAACCAACGAAGTCCTAGAGTCGATTTGCGGTCTGGACGCACCTCAACTGGTACTTGGTAGTTAGCTCCACCCACACGGCGTGCTTTTACTTCTAGTACAGGCATGATGTTTTTAAGTGCTTGATCGAAAACTTCGATCGGCTCATTGCCAGTACGTTCTTTGATTAAATCAAATGCAGAGTAAAGAATTTTTTGTGATTTACCTCTTTGTCCATCAACCATTAATTTGTTGATTAAGCGAGTCACAAGTTTTGAATTATATATTGGATCTGGTAATACGTCTCTTTTCGTTACAGGTCCTTTACGAGGCATTATATTTCCTCCTTTCAAGAAAGTTCAATTTTTGTTTAAGATTATTTTTTTGTTGCTTTCGGACGCTTAGTACCGTATTTAGAACGGCCTTGCATACGATTGTTAACTCCAGCTGTATCAAGAGCACCACGTACGATATGGTAACGTACCCCTGGTAAATCTTTAACACGACCGCCACGGATAAGAACCACGCTGTGTTCTTGTAGGTTGTGACCGATACCTGGGATATAAGCTGTTACCTCGATACCGTTTGTTAAACGTACACGCGCATATTTACGTAACGCGGAGTTTGGTTTTTTCGGTGTCATAGTACCCACACGAGTGCAAACACCACGTTTTTGCGGAGATGATACGTTAGTTTGTGCTTTTTTAAAGCTGTTGTAGCCTTTGTTAAGTGCTGGAGATTTTGAATTAACCTCTTTAGACTCGCGTCCTTTACGCACTAATTGATTAATAGTAGGCATTACATTTTTCCTCCCTTCACGTTTTCATTTCTAGTACCACACATCCAGGTGGTTCATAAATGGGTAAAAACAAAGTCTTTGCAAATATAATTGCAAAAACATCTTTACTTTTTGATGGCAACAGTTGCTGCTCCGACATCAATACCACATGCTTTGCCAAGCATTCTCATCGAATCAACATATGTGATAGGAACATCCAATTCTTTGGCTGTCTCAACGACACGCCCAGTCAAGTATATATCTGCATCATCAGCGATGATAACTTCTTGAATTAAATTGTTTTTAAGAGCTCTAACTGCTTGTTTCGTCCCTATAATCACTGACTTTGCCTGTATTACTTTTTCATAAGACATGATCCATATCCTCCAAAGTTACAGGGTAACATAGGAGCACCTTTGCTATAGTATCATTATTAGTCGGATACTGTCAACTTCTTTCAAAAAAATAATTCAAGCAAAAGGTTTTCCTTACATCATTCTATTAAGAATATCAAATTACCTAATCTGAATATATCAAACCCTCATACTGCTTTTCAGTCAGCCAAGAGTAATAAGAGAGACCAGCTCAATTAACTCTGATCCTTCAGCTCCAATGGGATACAGGAGTGGAGGTTTCAGTTTAAATTATTGAGCTGGTCCTTTTTTCCTTTAATCCACGGTTACGGTATCGGCACTTTCGTCACCAACAACGACAGGGTTTGCTTTTCTGTATCTAAGCATTCCCGTTCCTGCAGGGACAAGTTTACCGATGATGACATTTTCTTTAAGCCCAAGCAATTCATCACGTTTTCCTTTTATTGCTGCATCAGTCAAGACTCTTGTTGTTTCTTGGAATGACGCGGCAGACAAGAAGGAATCCGTTTCTAGAGATGCTTTTGTGATACCTAGCAATACAGGGCGTCCTGTAGCCGGTAATTTGTTGGTCAGCAATGCATCAGTGTTTGCAGTAGTGAACTGGTTAACATCCAATAATGTTCCTGGAAGCACTTCAGTTTCACCTGCATCAAGCACACGGACTTTACGCATCATTTGTCTAACCATTACCTCGATATGTTTATCGCCGATTTCAACACCTTGCATCCGGTAAACTTTTTGTACTTCATGAAGCAGGTATTCCTGAACAGTAAGTACGTCTGTAACCTTCAGCAATTCTTTCGGATCGATGGAACCCTCTGTCAACTCTTCACCACGACGGACAGGTGTATCAACAGTTACTCTTAAACGCGCTGTGTACGGCGCAGTATACGTGCGTGATTCAACAGCACCTTGAACAACGATTTCCTGTTGTTTATCCCGAATTTCATTAATCGAAACAATCGTTCCTTCGATTTCGGAAATGACAGCTTGACCTTTAGGGTTTCTCGCTTCAAATATCTCTTGGATACGAGGAAGACCTTGAGTGATATCGTCCCCAGCAACCCCACCTGTATGGAATGTACGCATCGTCAACTGTGTACCAGGTTCTCCGATTGATTGAGCGGCAATAATACCGACTGCTTCGCCCACTTCAACTTCTTGACCTGTAGCCAAGTTGCGTCCATAACATTTTTTACATACACCATGGCTGGTATTACATGTAAAGGCGGAACGAATCCATGCTGTTTCAATTCCAAGTGATTCAATATAGTTAGCAAGATCTTCAGTAATAAGGTCGTTTTCAGCCACGATTACTTCATTTGTTTCTGGATGTCTGATCGCTTTTCTTGCATAACGGCCAATTAGGCGCTCTTCAAGATGCTCAATTATTTCAGTACCCTCTCTCAAGGCTGAAATTTTCAAGCCGCGGTCCGTTCCGCAATCGTCATCACGGATGATGACATCTTGTGCAACGTCAACAAGTCGACGGGTAAGGTAACCGGAATCGGCTGTTTTAAGCGCTGTATCGGCAAGACCTTTACGCGCACCATGTGTAGAGATGAAGTACTCCAACACGGTTAAACCTTCACGGAAACTTGATTTGATCGGTAATTCAATGATACGTCCAGCCGGGTTGGCCATCAAACCACGCATACCCGCAAGCTGCGTAAAGTTGGAAGCATTACCACGGGCACCGGAGTCACTCATCATGAAGATCGGGTTGCGTCGGTCCAGTGAGTCCATAAGTTTGGACTGAATGGTATCCTTGGCAGCACTCCAGATTGAAATGACGCGATCATAACGCTCATCCTCAGTAATAAGACCGCGTCTGAATTGTTTCAAGACGTTATCCACTTTGGTTTGAGCCTCAGTGATGATTTCTTGTTTTTCTTTTAAAACGACGATATCAGCCACACCAACGGTAATACCAGCTTTTGTCGAATATTTGAATCCAAGATCTTTCATCCGGTCAAGCATTTTGGATGTTTCGGTAATTTTAAAGCGTTTAAAGACTTCCGCAATGATATTTCCAAGAATTTTTTTCTTGAAAGGATCGATAGCAGGTTGGGCCTTAATCAACTCAGGGATATTAGCGCCTTTTTCCACAAAATATTTCTCTGGAGTTTTCGTTTCCAAATTATATCGTGTCGGTTCGTTAATATACGGGAATGATTTAGGTAAAATTTCATTGAAGATCAATTTACCAACAGTCGTAATGAGAAGTTGGCCGTTTTGTTCTTCAGTGAAAGTTTCATTATTCAGTGACGATGCATGTACGGCACAACGGGAATGTAAGTGTACATATCCGTTTTGGTATGCAAGCAATGCTTCACTTGTATCTTTAAAGATCATACCCTCACCGATAGCGCCTTCTCTTTCCAATGTTAAGTAATAGTTACCTAATACCATATCTTGAGAAGGTGTAACGACAGGCTTACCATCTTTAGGGTTCAAAATGTTCTGTGCTGCAAGCATAAGCATGCGTGCTTCGGCTTGGGCTTCAGAAGATAGAGGAACATGGACCGCCATTTGGTCACCATCAAAGTCAGCGTTGTAAGCTGTACATACGAGCGGGTGCAAACGAATTGCGCGACCTTCAACCAACGTTGGTTCAAATGCCTGGATCCCAAGTCTGTGAAGAGTCGGTGCACGGTTCAATAGTACTGGGTGTTCTCTAATGACTTCTTCTAATACATCCCAAATTTCAGGAGATAAACGTTCAATTTTACGCTTAGCGGATTTGATGTTATGTGCCAGGCCTCTTTGAACAAGCTCCTTCATAACGAATGGTTTGAATAATTCAATCGCCATTTCTTTTGGAAGACCGCATTGGTACATCTTTAAGTTTGGTCCGACTACGATAACGGAACGGCCAGAATAATCAACACGTTTACCAAGAAGGTTTTGACGGAAACGACCTTGTTTACCTTTTAACATGTGAGATAAAGATTTTAACGGACGGTTACCAGGTCCAGTTACCGGACGGCCGCGACGGCCATTATCGATGAGTGCATCGACAGCTTCTTGCAGCATACGCTTCTCATTTTGAACGATAATGCTTGGTGCTCCAAGGTCCAGTAATCTTTTCAACCGATTATTACGGTTGATAACACGGCGATATAAATCATTTAGGTCAGATGTGGCAAAACGTCCTCCATCAAGTTGAACCATTGGACGAAGTTCCGGTGGAATGACCGGAAGCACGTCAAGGATCATCCATGAAGGCTCATTTCCGGAGTTACGGAATGCTTCAAGCACTTCCAAGCGTTTGATTGCACGGGTTCTGCGTTGTCCTTGAGCTGTTTTAAGCTCCTCTTTCAACGACTCTACTTCCTTTTCCGTATCAATATCTTGCAAAAGTTTTTTAATAGCTTCCGCACCCATGGCAGCTTGGAATTTCTTACCGTATTTTTCACGGTATGTACGATATTCCTTTTCGGAAAGAAGCTGTTTCTTTTCTAAAGTTGTATCGCCCGTTTCAGTTACGACGTAAGATGCAAAGTAAATGACTTCTTCCAAAGCCCGTGGAGACATGTCAAGTACAAGTCCCATACGGCTAGGGATTCCTTTGAAATACCATATGTGTGAAACTGGAGCTGCCAGCTCAATATGACCCATACGCTCACGACGCACCTTAGCACGAGTGACTTCAACGCCACAACGGTCACAGACTACGCCTTTATAACGAACACGCTTATATTTTCCGCAATGACATTCCCAGTCCTTTTGAGGTCCAAAAATTCTCTCACAGAATAAACCGTCTTTTTCTGGCTTTAACGTACGATAGTTGATTGTTTCTGGTTTTTTAACTTCTCCATGGGACCAAGAACGAATCTTGTCTGGTGAAGCAAGACCAATTTTCATATACTCAAAATTATTAACGTCTAACAAGGGGCCTACCTCCCTTTTAATCTCCAGGTTTAACCCTTGATTGCCGTCAAATATCAGGCAATCTTACACCGGATGATGGTTGATTGAATCAATAAGGCTCTAACAAGGCAGCATGATCTTCAAATGAACATCTCGCTGCCAGTCAGAGCAGGTAATATATAACTAGATATGTTTATATTTAATTTTATTCTTTGACAGGTGCCCCTACTTCGGAAGCAACCATATCCTTAGTTTCTGAATCAAGGCTTAATTTGTCCGCTTGGTTGGCATCATCTTCATCTTCCAAATCACGCATTTCGATTTCACGATCTTCGGCATTGAGGATTTTAACATCCAATCCTAAACTTTGAAGCTCCTTAATCAATACTTTGAAGGACTCAGGAACGCCAGGTTCAGGGACATTTTCACCTTTGACAATCGCCTCGTACGTTTTAACACGGCCTACGACATCATCTGATTTAACGGTAAGGATTTCTTGTAATGTATAAGCAGCACCATAAGCTTCAAGTGCCCATACTTCCATCTCACCGAAACGCTGTCCGCCAAATTGCGCTTTACCACCAAGTGGTTGCTGCGTAACAAGGGAGTAAGGTCCAGTTGAACGCGCATGAAGTTTATCATCGACCATATGTGCCAGTTTGATCATATACATGACACCCACTGATACACGGTTATCGAATGCTTCACCTGAACGGCCGTCATAAAGGACTGTTTTTGCATCACGTGACATCCCGGCTTCTTCAATCGTACCCCAAACATCTTCCTCAGTGGCACCATCGAATACAGGAGATGCTACATGAATGCCAAGTGCGCGTGCAGCCATACCTAAGTGAAGCTCCAACACCTGACCGATGTTCATACGTGAAGGTACACCCAATGGGTTTAACATGATGTCTACTGGAGTGCCATCTGGTAAATAAGGCATATCTTCTTCAGGAAGAATCCTGGAGATTACCCCTTTGTTACCATGTCGTCCAGCCATTTTATCGCCTTCATGGATTTTACGTTTTTGAACGATATATACACGTGCGAGTTGGTTTACACCAGGAGGCAGTTCATCGCCGTCTTCTCTGTTGAATACTTTAACATCAAGAACGATTCCGCCGCCGCCGTGAGGTACACGAAGTGATGTATCCCTTACTTCACGTGCTTTTTCACCGAAGATCGCATGTAATAGACGTTCCTCAGCTGTCAGTTCCGTTACACCTTTAGGCGTGACTTTACCAACGAGAAGGTCTCCGTCTTTCACTTCTGCACCCACACGGATAATTCCGCGCTCATCAAGATTACGAAGCGCATCTTCCCCTACGTTAGGGATATCACGGGTGATTTCTTCAGGCCCTAATTTTGTATCGCGTGATTCAGATTCATATTCTTCAATATGAATGGAAGTGTACACATCATCTTTAACCAATCGTTCACTCATTATGATGGCATCTTCATAGTTATATCCATCCCATGTCATGAAGGCAACCAATACGTTACGGCCAAGTGCCAACTCACCTTTTTCCATTGAAGGACCATCAGCAAGGATTTCACCTTTTACAACGTTGTCGCCAACACTTACGATAGGGCGTTGATTATAGCACGTTCCTTGGTTGGAACGAATGAATTTTAATAGACGGTATTTATCAAGGTTTCCTTTTACTTGCTGTCCGTCAACTTCGCTTACCCTACGTACCCATACTTCACGTGATTCAACGTGCTCTACGATACCAGGGTGTTTACAGATTACGGCAGCACCGGAGTCTTTCGCTGAAACATACTCCATACCCGTTCCAACTCGAGGGGCTTCCGGTTGCAGCAAAGGAACTGCTTGACGTTGCATGTTCGCTCCCATAAGGGCACGGTTGGAGTCATCATTTTCCAAGAAAGGAATGCATGCTGTCGCAGCAGATACTACCTGTTTAGGAGATACATCCATGTAATCTACGCGGTCACGCGGAACAACGGTATTTTCACCGCGGAAACGTGCAACAACATCGTTATCAAGGAATGAGCCGTCATCTGACAGTCGTACATTCGCTTGGGCAACTACATAATTATCTTCCTCATCAGCTGTTAAGTAGTCGATTTGGCTTGTAATTCTGCCTGTTTCAGGGTCCACACGGCGATATGGTGTTTCAATGAAGCCATATGGGTTAACCTTTGCAAAACTGGATAACGAGTTAATCAAACCAATATTCGGTCCCTCAGGCGTTTCAATCGGACACATGCGGCCATAGTGGGAATAATGAACGTCACGTACTTCAAAGCCAGCACGCTCACGTGTCAGACCACCAGGTCCCAATGCCGATAGACGACGTTTATGTGTCAGTTCGGCCAACGGGTTCGTTTGATCCATGAATTGGGAAAGCTGTGAGCTTCCAAAGAACTCTTTAATGGATGCAATGACCGGGCGAATGTTGATTAGTTGCTGTGGAGTGATTGTATTCGTATCCTGAATGGACATTCTTTCACGGACAACACGCTCCATACGGGATAAACCAATTCTGAATTGGTTTTGCAGCAATTCACCAACGGAACGCAGACGACGGTTACCTAAATGGTCAATGTCATCCGTGATTCCCACACCATGCAATAAATTAAAGAAATAACTGATGGAAGAAATGATATCAGCCGGTGTAATGTTTTTGACCTGGTCGGTCACATAGGCATTACCGATGATATTGATCACTTTTTCGCCTTCAGCATCGTTTGGCGCAAACACTTTAATAGGTTGAAGAAGAGTTTCTTCCTCTACTACACCACCTGATGGATGGAATGTTTTGAATCCGATTCCACCTTCGATATGAGGCAGGATCCTATCAAGAGTCCGGCGATCAAGCATTGTCCCTTTTTCAACGATGATTTCACCTGTTTCGGGATCAATCAAAGTCTCTGCAATACGTTGTCCGAATAAACGGTTCTTGATATGCAGTTTTTTATTGATTTTATAACGGCCTACATTAGCTAAATCATAACGTTTCGGATCAAAAAAGCGTGATACTAAAAGACTTTTCGCGTTTTCGACAGTAGGCGGTTCACCCGGGCGTAGACGCTCATAGATTTCTAGTAATGCTTTTTCTACACTCTCGGTGTTATCCTTTTCAAGAGTGTTGCGAAGGTATTCGTTGTCGCCGATCAAATCGATGATTTCTTGATCTGTTCCGAATCCAAGGGCACGCATCAATACCGTGATCGGTAATTTCCTAGTGCGGTCGATCCGAACATACACAACATCCTTGGCGTCTGTTTCATATTCGAGCCATGCGCCACGGTTAGGAATAACGGTCGCAGAGAATCCAAGCTTACCGTTTTTATCCATTTTCCCATTGTAGTAAACACTCGGTGAGCGCACTAATTGGGATACAATTACCCGTTCAGCACCATTGATGACAAATGTACCTGTTTCAGTCATCAGCGGGAAGTCGCCCATGAATACATCCTGGTCTTTAACTTCCCCTGTTTCTTTGTTAACAAGGCGCACTTTCACACGAAGTGGTGCAGAATACGTAACATCGCGTTCTTTTGTTTCTTCCACAGAATACTTCGGCTCAGCTAAGCTGTAATCGATGAATTCTAACGATAAATTACCTGTAAAATCCTCAATAGGAGAAATATCCTGGAACATTTCCTTTAAACCTACATCTAGAAACCATTGATAAGAAGCTGTTTGAATTTCAATCAGATTCGGAAGATCCAAAACCTCACTGATTCTTGCATAACTTCTACGTTGGCGGTGTCGTCCATACTGAACAAGTTGACCTGTCAACTGATTCACCCCTTAAATCAAGCGTTATAAGGATCCATTTGCCTCGGAAAAGGAATCATTTCCATAGACAAAAAGAAAATGGTTTTTATTTTAAAAACCACTATTTCTCATAAAACGAACTATTATTTATATATTTTTTCCATATTATCCATTGATTATACATCAATGGTATAAAAATTGCATAGTTACGGAATTATATATATGCATTTTATAATACTAACATAGCGAAAATTTAGAGTCAAACCTTTTTGGATAATAGTATATAGTAACCTTTTTTCTTAACGGGCACTTCAACATTTCCAAATAATTGCTCCATTTTATCCATTGCGGATGGAGCCCCTTGTTTTTTTTGAATGACAACCCATAATTCTCCACCAGCTACCAAACTGCGATAGCCTTCTTCTAAAATTTCGTGGACTACACTTTTACCTGCGCGAATGGGAGGGTTCGTAAGAATCGCCGCGAATTGATTGGAGGCAACTTTGTCAAAACGATCACTTTCGTAAATCTTCACATTTGCGATTCCATTAGAAGCTGCATTCTCTTTTGACAATTCAACTGCCCGGCTATTTATATCAATCATTTCTAGCGTTCTATCGGGATAAGCTGCCGCAATCGATATACCGATTGGCCCATAACCGCAACCAACATCGAGAATATCTCCTTCCACAGCTTCATCAAGGTTAAAACTCTCAACCAAAAGACGCGATCCGAAATCAACTTCCTTTTTCGAAAAAACACCATTATCGCTTTTGAAGCGAAATGTACGTCCCTTTAATGTGAAATCCCAAAATTTCGGATTGCTTACGACATCCGGTTTATGTGAGTAGTAATGCTCTGTCAGAGTCATCTCCCCCTATCAGAAAGGAATATTGAAGATTTAATGAGAGAAGAGAATTGAAGAATGGATGCTTGCACGCCGGAATGTCCGAATAACGAAATCCTCTCGTTACCAAACCATTAACGGCCAGTTTCCGTCATTTCTTTAAAAATGAAGAAAAAAAGCCCGCCAGTGATAGCGAGCTTTTTGTTTATGCAAGATTACTTAACTTCAACGCCAGCTCCAACTTCTTCAAGTTTAGCTTTGATTTCTTCAGCTTCTTCTTTAGAAGCGCCTTCTTTGATTGCTTTTGGAGTGTTGTCAACAAGTTCTTTTGCTTCTTTAAGTCCAAGACCTGTAACTTCACGTACAGCTTTGATAACTTTGATTTTTTGATCTCCAGCAGATGTAAGGACTACATCAAACTCAGTTTTTTCTTCAGCAGCAGCGCCACCAGCAGCAGCTACAGCTACAGGTGCAGCAGCAGTTACGCCGAATTCTTCTTCGATTGCTTTTACAAGGTCGTTTAATTCTAAAACAGTCATATTTTTAACTGCTTCAATGATTTGATCTTTAGTCATTTTTATTTCCTCCTCGAAATGGTTGGTTTTTTTTGAATCAATAGGCTAGATAAGCGGTTAGCTTACGCGCCTTGTTCTTCTTTTTGCTCTGCAACAGCTTTTGTAGCAAGAGCAAGTCCGCGCATAGGTGCTTGTAGCACGCTGAGTAGCATTGAAAGTAGGCCTTCGCGTGAAGGTAGTTCTGCAAGAGCTTTAATTTCTTCAGCAGTTGCAACATTTCCTTCGATAACTCCGGCTTTGATTTCTAAAGCTTCATGTTTTTTCGCAAAATCGTTAAGGATTTTTGCTGGCGCAATAACATCTTCATTTGAGAATGCAATTGCGTTTGGACCAGTTAATGATTCGTTCAAAGCGCCAAGTTCAGCACTTTCAGCAGCACGGCGAGTTAATGAGTTTTTGTAAACTTTAAACTCAACGCCAGCTTCACGAAGTTGCTTACGAAGTTCTGTTACTTCAGCAACAGTCAATCCACGGTAGTCAACAACTACTGTTGATTGGCTTGAAGTTAACTTATCAGAAATCTCAGCAACGATTTTTTGCTTTTGTTCAATAATTGCGTTCATCCTTACACCTCCTGTAGATTTGCTTGAAAACATTTATACCGTTTCAAAGAAAAAGCCTTCATCTCTATTGCAGACATGAAGGCAGTAATTTCAAAAGTCATAGTCTAGGACTATTATTATCGAATTACCTCGGCAGGGAATTAAGCTCGTAATGAGCACCTACTGTCTACGGTACAAATAGTATTCATTTATTCACAACAAAACTTATTATAACAATAATAGTTTTGGTATGTCAATTATTTATTGAAAGTAGAAGGATCAACTTTCACACCAGGGCCCATTGTAGTTGTTACAGAAACGTTTTTCATGTAAGTCCCTTTAGCAGCCGCAGGTTTAACTTTTAATAATGTATCATAAATAGCAGTGAAGTTTTCCACTAGTTTAGCATCTTCGAAAGATACTTTACCGATTGGAGCATGGATGTTACCAGCTTTATCTACGCGGTATTCAACTTTACCAGCTTTGATTTCATTAACAGCTTTCGTTACATCGAAAGTTACTGTGCCAGTTTTAGGGTTAGGCATTAGACCTTTAGGTCCTAATACACGGCCAAGTTTACCAACTTCACCCATCATGTCTGGAGTCGCAACGATTACATCGAATTCGAACCATCCTTGTTGGATTTTGTTGATGTAGTCAGATTCGCCAACGTAGTCAGCACCAGCAGCTTCCGCTTCTTTTGCTTTTTCGCCTTTAGCGAACACTAATACACGTTGAGTTTTACCAGTACCATTCGGCAGAACAACAGCTCCACGAATTTGTTGGTCAGCTTTCTTAGGGTCTACGCCTAAACGGAAAGCAACTTCAACAGTCGCATCGAATTTTGCGAAGTTTGCTTTTTTAGCAACTTCGATTGCTTCAGTTACAGCATAAGCCTTAGAAACTTCTACAAGCTTAGCTGCTTCAAGATACTTTTTACCTTTTTTCGCCATGATATAAATCCTCCTAAATTGTGGTTTTAACGGAATGACCTCCCACGAATAAAGGTTGCGAGTATCAATCGCAACCCCGTAGAAACAAATAGCAATTACATGGATTAGTCTTCGATGACAATACCCATGCTGCGAGCAGTACCTTCAACCATACGCATTGCAGCTTCAACACTTGCAGCGTTTAGGTCAGGCATTTTAGTTTCAGCAATCTCGCGCACTTGATCACGCTTGACTGTAGCAACTTTATTACGGTTAGGTTCACCAGAACCAGACTCGATACCAGCTACTTTCTTAAGCAATACTGCAGCCGGCGGAGTTTTTGTAATGAATGTAAATGAACGGTCTTCAAATACCGTGATTTCAACAGGAATAATTAGACCAGCTTGATCTGCTGTACGAGCGTTGAACTCCTTACAGAATCCCATGATGTTTACACCAGCTTGACCTAATGCAGGACCGACTGGCGGTGCCGGATTCGCTTTACCAGCAGGAATTTGCAATTTAACCATTTTAATTACTTTTTTAGCCACGAGACACACCTCCTTATAAGTCCGTGATGTGGTAATAGGGTAATACCCTCCCACTCATCTTGAATTCTTTATCTATTAATAAAGAATGCTTGTATCGTTGAGGCCTAAAAATTGAAACATACTGACCTTTGAAATTTTACCACTTTCAAAAGGCAATTTCAAGTTTTTTTCCGTTTATAATTTTTCCACTTGATTAAAATCAAGTTCAACCGGTGTATCACGACCGAACATATTGACCAGGACCCTTACTTTCCCTTTGTCTTTATCAAGTTCTTCAATTGGCCCTGCAAAGGTTGCGAAAGGTCCTTCTTTAACTTGAACCGTGTCACCGATTTCAAAATCAACTTCGATTTTGCTTTCATCTACGCCCATTCGTTTAAGGACGACTTCAATTTCTTCCGGAAGCAATGCAGTCGGTTTTGACCCAGCTCCAGATGAACCTACGAAACCTGTTACGCCAGGCGTATTCCGGACAACGTACCATGAATCATCCGTCATGATGATTTCAACTAATACATAACCTGGAAATACTTTCTTTTTGGTCACTTTCTTTTTGCCATCTTTCACTTCTGTTTCTTCTTCTTCTGGAACTACAACGCGAAAGATCTTGTCTTCCATCCCCATAGTTTCAACACGTTTTTCCAAGTTAGCCTTAACCTTGTTCTCATAACCTGAATAGGTGTGAACTACATACCAATTCTTTTCCATGTGTTAGGACTTTAACGTCCTTCCCTCCCTGCAATCAATCATTTTCTTTATTAATCTTTATCTTTGAACGTTTTAGCCAAAAACCATACCGGCGTCATCCTGATTTAACTAGAAAATATTGTGATGATTCATATTACAGCAGTGCTCGATTTCGAGCTATTAAAAAAGACAAATTAAAAAACCCGTTTCCGGGCTTTTCTGCTGACACATATTATTCTATCACTATTATACCTTATTTTCGAATCTCTTATTCAATAACTAAGCGAATTAATTCGGAAATGCCCAAATCAACCACTGTAAAGAATAAAGCCATAAACAATACAGTCGTAACTACCACGATTGTATATTTAGTAAGCTCCTTGCGTTTCGGCCAGCTTACTTTTCGCATTTCGCGAGCGACTCCGCTGAAAAATTCGGTAAAACGTTTCATGAATGTACCTCCAAGCATTAGAAGCTTCTGTAAATCTATTTATAAAACGGTTATTTCGTTTCTTTATGAATCGAGTGTGAGTTGCACGTACTGCAAAATTTCTTGATTTCCAGTCGTTCGCCGCTTGTCGATTGTTTGCTCTCATAACTATAATTTCTTGTACCGCAATCATTGCATGCAAGAACTATTTTTTTTCGCATTAGATACACCTATCCTATCTACTATATCCATAAAACCTTATCACGGCTGTTTTTTATTGTCAATATCAAAGCGGGTTTCACCCATTAAGGACACCATAAATCAAAACATCGGTTACTTAACATCCATTAAAAATTTTAGTGAATAATAAACTTCCATGTGGAGAAGGGACAGATGAAATTAAGCGGAAAAAGCGGAGGGATTATAAACTGATTTCCCTTACTTCCAGATAGCGCTCGAGCTTTCTTTTCACCCGTTGAAGGGCGTTGTCGATTGACTTCACATGCCGGTTCAACTCTTCCGAAATTTCTTGGTAGGTTTGTCCATCCAGGTAAAGAGCTAACACTTTTCTCTCAAGATCACTCAGGAGCTCGGCCATCTTTAATTCGATATCGTCAAACTCTTCTTGGTTGATGATCAGTTCTTCCGGGTCCAAAACTTTCGTACCGGATATGATATCCATTAGAGTTCGGTCCGATTCCTCATCATAAATGGGCTTGTCCAGGGAAACATAGGAATTGAGCGGAATATGTTTTTGACGTGTTGCTGTTTTGATAGCTGTAATGATCTGCCTCGTAATGCATAGTTCTGCAAATGCTTTAAAAGAAGATAACTTATCCCCCTTAAAATCACGGACGGCTTTATATAAACCAATCATACCTTCTTGCACGATGTCTTCCTTATCGGCACCAATCAAGAAATAAGTCCTTGCCTTAGCTCTTACAAAATTACGATACTTTTGGATCAAATAATCCAGCGCTTCACTGTCTCCAGTGTGCACCAACCCTATCAATTCATCATCCTCAAACTGCAGATACTTTTCGTTCAGCTTCATTCCGAATTTGAGACCCACATTATATCCCCCTGACCTGACTCAGATAGAAATATTATACAGCAGGTAAATTTTACCCGTCAATGGTTCAAATTTTACCCCGGCGCCATTTTTCGAAAATTTCTGCCACTTCTTCACTTAAAGGAATTTTGGCCACGGGTCTTATAGTCGTTGTTTTTCTTACATCTTTCTTGATTTCACCTTGTATTTCTTCCATTTCAATAAGCAGTTCACGAGCGGATTTCCTTAGGGCCCCTTGGCCAAAGATCACCCACTGTTCCGTGAAGTCAGAGGTAGCCACTTGAATTTGCGTTTTGACATTATTCAGTTCAATGGCCATCTTTTCTATTCTTTCATCCGCAGTTTCATTTTCTTTTGTAAAAATTACGTCAACTTTGTGATTTTTGAATATGCGGGCAATTCCCTGAACATATTGAGCGTCAAATACGACTATTACACGGTATCCGGTAAATGCTTGATATTCTGCCATCATTTCTATCAGCCGATCTCTTGCAGCAGCAAGGTCCCGTTCTTTTAATTCTCTCAGTTCCGGCCAAGCTCCAATAATGTTATAACCGTCCACCAACAGAATATTCATTTCATCATTGCCCTAGAGGATTTCTTTTTCTATAAACCTCATACATCAATAAACCGGCCGCTACCGATGCATTTAACGAAGTTACTTGTCCTGCCATAGGGAGACGGATGAGAAAATCACATTTATCCTTCATTAACCGGGCCATGCCTTTTCCTTCGCTGCCGATAACAAGTCCGATAGGCATCTTTCCGTCCATGTTACGGTAATCATCGCTGCCTTTCGCATCGGTACCGACTATCCATACCCCTCGCTCTTTCAACTCTTCCACCGCTCTTGCCAAATTTGTAACGCGAGCTACCGGAATATATTCGATTGCACCCGTCGAAGCTTTTGCCACTGTCGCCGTCAAGCCCACCGCTCTTCTTTTTGGGATGATGATTCCATGGGCCCCGACTGCATCAGCCGTCCTCATGATTGAACCTAAATTATGCGGATCTTCAACTTCATCAAGAATCATGAAAAAAGGTGCTTCGTCCCGTTCAGCCGCTCTTGCGAATAAGTCATCCAGCTCCACATATTCATATGCAGCCACTTGTGCGATAACACCTTGGTGGATGCCTTCTGCCATTTGGTCAATTTTTTTCTTCGGTACGATTTGGACGAATACCTTCTTTTCCTTCGCCAGACCGATGAGTGGTTGCATAGAGCCTTTTTGAGAGCCCTCGGCTATCCAAATTTTATTAATATCCCGTTCGGAGCGAAGTGCTTCCAATACGGGGTTTCTGCCAATGATATATTCTTCGCTCATGGGTTACTCCCCTTTTCTTCTTCAATGTATTCAATGGATTTTTTGATGAGTTCTTCCATTCTTTCTTTTCGACCGGATAAATACAAAAATCCCATAAGTGCCTCGAAGGCTGTACTGTAGCGATATGTTTGCACATCTGTGTTCTTCGGTACCGTACCGGATTTTGCATTTCGGCCGCGCCGAACGACAGCGGATTCCTCTTCCGATAACCAATCTGACTCCAGGAAAAAGTGGATGATTTTATTTTGCGCTTTAGCAGCTACAAAAGATGTAGCTTTTTTGTGGAGCAGATTGGGCTTGACCGCTCCTTTTTGAATGAGGTGATGCCGTATATACGTTTCGTATACAGCATCACCTATATATGCTAAAGCAAGACTGTTCAGCATTTTTGCATCTACCTTACTATCGTAATGAAGCATTAATTACCCTCTTTTCCATCTTGTACCTTGAGGGGTATCCTCTAATATGATATTCATGTTTTTCAATCGATCACGAATTTCATCAGATAACCCAAAATTACGGTCTTTCCGCGCTTGAATTCTCTGCTGTATCAAGCCTTCAATTTCTTCATCCAAAAGCCCCTCTTCTTCAAGGGACAAACCTAGGACAGAAAATAGGATGCTGAATTTATCAAGGAAAGCATCAATCACTTCCTTGTCTGTGTTTTTCTCCATCAAGTAATAATTTGCCTGTTTGGAAAGTTCAAAGAGCATGGATATTGCATTAGCTGTGTTGAAATCATCGTCCATTTCCTTAATGAATTGTTCATGTAACTCATTCAGCTTCCCTAACCAAACATCATTATTCTCAGTCAATCCGTCACTAACTTGAAGGCGATGCTTTAAGTTTTGATAAGATGTCCTTAAGCGATCGAGGGACGCCTTTACATTTTCAAGCACTTCTTCACTATAATTGATGGGGTGACGATAATGTACAGATAACATAAAGAAGCGTAACACTTGTGGATCATGCTTCTGAATGATGTCATGCACAAGGACGAAATTGCCTAAGGACTTAGACATTTTTTCATTCTCAATATTTATATACCCGTTATGCATCCAATAATTCGCAAAGGGCTTACCCGTTAATGCTTCAGATTGTGCAATTTCATTTTCATGATGAGGGAAAGCCAGATCTTGACCTCCTGCATGAATATCGATTGTATCGCCCAAATACTTTTTGACCATTGCGGAGCATTCGATATGCCAGCCAGGACGACCCTTGCCCCATGGGCTTTCCCAAGATATTTCATCATCCTTAGCCGTTTTCCAAAGGGCAAAATCAAGGGCATCTTGTTTTTTCTCCCCTATTTCAATACGCGCCCCCACTCTCAGCTCATCGATGGACTGATGTGAAAGTTTTCCATACCCCTCAAACTTACGAGTTCGGTAATACACATCCCCTTCAGATTCATAAGCGAATCCTTTCTCAATTAATGCCGAGATGAATTCAATGATTGCATCCATGTTCTCCATTACGGTTGGGTGAGCATCGGCTTTTTTGCAGCCCAATGCCGACACGTCTTCAAAATAAGCCTTGATGAAACGCTCTGATATAGTTGGGACATCTTCCCCCAATTCTTTTGCCGCACGAATCAGCTTATCATCCACATCCGTAAAGTTCGAAACGAATTGCACATCATATCCACGGTAATCCAAATACCTACGAACGGTATCGAATACGATTGCCGGTCTTGCATTACCAATATGAATGTAATTATAGACAGTGGGTCCGCATACGTACATCTTCACCTTTCCCTCTTCCATCGGGACGAAGGTTTCCTTTTTTCTTGTAGCTGTGTTATATATTTTAATCGCCATATTATAGGCTCCTTTCCTTCTGCTTCTCTTCAGCCATCTTCGCTCTTAAGGCCCTGATTTCACTATCCAATTCCTTAAAGCGATCAGCAATTGGATCAGGAAGATCACAATGATTTAGATCTTTGTTGATTTTGATACCATCTTGAATGACCACTTTACCTGGAATGCCCACCACTGTGGAATTTGGTGGCACTTCCTTTAAAACAACCGATCCTGCACCGATTTTTGAGTTTTCCCCAACAGTGATGGAACCCAGCACTTTTGCTCCTGTAGCAATCAAAACGTTATCCTTTATCGTAGGATGACGTTTTCCCTTTTCCTTTCCTGTCCCCCCAAGGGTTACACCTTGAAAGACAGATACATTGTCGCCAATTTCACAAGTTTCGCCAATGACGATCCCCATTCCATGGTCAATGAAGAAGCGACGGCCAATCGTAGCCCCTGGATGTATTTCAATACCGGTAAAAAACCGACTGATTTGAGATACACTTCTTGCCAGGAAAAAGAATTTCTTCTTAAATAGTGCGTGAGCCATCCTATGACTCCAAATCGCATGTAAACCCGCGTACGTCAATATGACTTCCAAATAGCTGCGCGCAGCAGGATCTTGATCAAAAACCACTTCGATATCTTCTTTAAACATCTTAAACAAAATGATTCCCCCCTATGTTGCGTACTTTTCCAACATCCCCTTTGAAGCTTTTAAAGCATATAAAAAAGCGCCTCTGTCCAAATAGACAGAGACGCTTTAAGCGCGGTTCCACTCTGTTTGGAATGTACGAAGCAGGTAAAGCTTTTTCCTGTTTTTTCATCCCCAACTTTAATCCCTGTAACGGAGGACATTCCGCCTGTGCCTACTATAGGTTAGTTCAGCAAAGGACTCAAGGGTGCATTTCAGGAAACGAGAGGCTTGAACCACTTTCAGCAGGTTATGGTTCTCTCTAAAAAGCTTCGTTTACTTACTTCTCCCCATCTACGCGTTCTTTTGTAAGATTATTAAATACTATATTACATTTTTGACAAATTGTTAATATAAAATACTCTGAATACGCTGTTTAATTTTTTCCTTGCCAAGTAATGAAATCGCCTTAGGCAAGTCAGGACCATGTGTTTGACCCGTGACGGCCGCCCTTATCGGCATGAATAATTTTTTCCCTTTATGGCCTGTGCTTTTTTGTACGGCTTTAATTGACTTCTTGATGTCATCCGCGTTAAATTCTTCAAGGCCATCGATCTCCTGAAGGAAGGCTTTCATGACTTCCGGCACCTGTTCTTCAGCCAGTACTTCCTTGGCATCTTCCTCGAACACGACCTCATCCTTGAAAAACAGTTCAGATAGCTCAACTATTTCCGCTCCATAGCTCATCTGCTCTTGAAAAAGGGAAACTAGCCCATGTACCCACTCTTCTTCTTCGGCGGTCAGTGTCTCTGAAACCTTCCCGGCTTTAATTAAGTGAGGCATTGACAATTCCACTGCACGATTTGCATCCAGTTGCTTCACATATTGGTTATTCATCCATGTAAGCTTTTGTTTATCAAAAAGCGCAGGTGACTTAGACAGCCGATCAGCATCGAAAAGATTAATAAATTCTTCCTTCGTGAAAATCTCTTCTTCCCCGACTGGAGACCATCCTAGTAATGTAATGAAATTGAATAAAGCTTCAGGTACATAACCAAGCTCTTCATATTGCTCAATGAATTGAATGATGGACTCATCACGTTTACTCAGTTTCTTCCTGCTTTCGTTTACAATCAGCGTCATATGTCCAAATACCGGCGGTTCCCAGCCAAAAGCTTCATAAATCATCAGTTGTTTTGGGGTATTGGAGATATGATCATCACCGCGAAGGACATGAGAAATCTTCATCAAGTGATCATCGACGGCCACTGCAAAGTTGTAGGTTGGAATGCCATCTTTTTTAACGATGACAAAATCACCAAAGCCATCCGCTTCAAACGAAACCTCGTCCTTAACCATATCATTGAAAGCAAGGACCTTCCCAGTTGGAACAGCAAAGCGAATGCTGGGTTTTCTTCCTTGGGCCACTAGTTCCGCTTGCTCATCTTCAGTTAAATGCTTGCACTTCCCTGAATATTTTGGCGTTTCATTCCGCTCGACCTGTCCTTCACGTTCTGCCTCAAGCTCTTCTTCCGTACAATAGCATTTATATGCCAAACCCTTATCTAAAAGCTCTTGATACAATTCCTGATAAAGGTCGTTCCTTTCGGATTGACGATATGGTCCGAATTCACCGCCAACATCAACACCTTCATCCCAATCCATACCAAGCCATTTCAAATATTTAAGCTGACTTTCCTCTCCACCCTCAATATTTCTCTTTTGGTCGGTATCTTCAATTCGGATGATGAATTTCCCGCCTTTATTTCGTGCGTATAAATAATTAAATAAAGCAGTCCGTGCATTACCAATATGTAAATGTCCAGTCGGACTCGGTGCATAGCGAACTCGAATATCGCTGCTCATGATATATATAGACCTCCCAGTCGTTCTATTCTATTGTATATATTATCATTTAAATACATTGGGATAAAGGCATCCACTCTAAAAACGAAATTAGTTTGATTTAACCAATAAAACCACAGCCTGTGCGGCGATTCCTTCGCTCCTGCCTGTAAAACCAAGTTTCTCGGTAGTGGTCGCCTTTACATTAATTCTGTCTATCGACGCATCTAAAAGTTCAGCAATCCTGCCGCGCATTTCCTCAATATACGGTGCCATTTTCGGGCTTTGTGCAATGATTGTACAGTCCGCATTGCCTAGGGAATATCCTTCTTTTTTTACAATCGCCCAAATATACTGCAGCAGTTTTGCCGAATCGGCATCTTTAAATTCAGGATCGGTATCCGGAAAATGCTTACCGATATCCCCTGCACCAATTGCCCCCAAGCAGGCATCAGCAACTGTATGCAGAAGAACATCCGCATCCGAATGACCTAGCAAACCTTTCTCATACGGAATCGTAATCCCGCCAATAATCAAAGGTCTCCCCTCCACAAGCTGATGAACGTCATATCCTTGTCCTATTCTAAACATATCATTCTCCCCAATCATCGTTTTCCATGTTGTTTATGTAAAATCGCTTCTGCAAAATAAAGGTCTTCCTGAGTCGTAATTTTAATATTATCATAATTGCCCTCAATAATAACTACCTGTTCATTGATCCGCTCTAGCAAACTTGCATCATCCGTCCCTAAAAATGCTTCAGCTTCAGCCTGTTCATAGGCACTTTTCAATATGGATACACGAAAAGCTTGTGGAGTTTGTACCGCCCACAAGCTTGATCGTTCCACTGTTTCCACTACCTTATCGTTTGACGCTTTTTTAATCGTATCTTTAACGGGCACCGCAATTACGGCACCTCCATGAAGGGAGGCGGCAGTAGTCAATTCACTGATTTGCCCAACATTGATAAAAGGACGGGCACCGTCGTGGACCAGGACGATTTCTTCTCCTGCATGTTGCAGTCCATTATAAACGCTTTGTTGGCGCTCCTTGCCACCCATGACCAGTTTCTTGACCTTTTTAAGCCCATATGCTGCAATCAATTGACTGAAATAATCCTTTTCTGCCGGGTTTATCGAAAGGATGATTCCCCGACAGTCAGGATCTTCTTCGAAGACACGCAGTGTATAAACAATAATCGGGATACCCGATAGTTCAATAAAAAGTTTATTCTTGCCCGCCTTCATTCTTTTGCCTTGTCCAGCTGCAGGTATCACTACTTCATAAAACATAACGGTTTCTCCTACTCTTCTTTATAATGCTTTTTCTAATAGTTTCGGTTTAGCGAATATCATACGGCCTGCCGAGGTTTGCAATACACTTGTGACAAGAACATCGATGCGTTTCCCGATATGGTCACGGCCACCTTCGACAACGATCATGGTGCCATCGTCTAAATAAGCGATGCCCTGGTTCTGCTCTTTCCCGTCCTTGATGACCTGAACATTCATCTCTTCCCCAGGAAGAACAACAGGTTTTACGGCATTGGCAAGGTCATTGATATTAAGGACCGCCACATTTTGAAATTCGCATACTTTGTTTAAATTGAAATCATTGGTAACGACCATTCCGCCCGATATTTTGGCAAGTTTCACTAGTTTACTGTCCACTTCCTGAATGTCTTCAAAATCCCCCTCGTACATCTCCACTTTAATCGGAAGGTCTTTTTGAATCCGATTCAAGATATCCAAACCACGTCTTCCACGATTCCTTTTCAAAGCATCCGATGAATCGGCAATGTGCTGCAGTTCGTTTAATACGAATTGAGGAATGACTATGGTACCCTCGAGAAAGCCTGTCTGACAAATATCCGCAATTCTGCCATCAATGATGACGCTTGTATCGAGAATCTTCAGCCGCTTGCTATACCCCTCTTCATCGTCTTCGCTCGCTTCACCATCAGTGTTCTTTTTCTTATTGCTTTTCGTGAATAAACTCAATAGCTCATCACGCTTTTTAAAGCCAACTTGAAAACCAAGATAACCAAATAAAAGCGTAAGGATGATGGGAACCACTGTATTAAAAAATGGAAACTTGATGGCACTGAAGGCGGAGCCAACCAAGAACGCCGCAAGCAGTCCCACTAAAAGACCGACGCTGCCAAAGATTATATCCGTAATTGGTATCTTTACAAGCTGTTCCTCCAGCCACTTCATAAAATAGATCACATGATCTACTGCCCAAAAAGTTATAAGATAAAAGATAATGGCACCCAACAGTACACTTACATAAGGATTGTTTATTAAAGCAATATCATCTGCATGTAAAACAATTAATAATTCTGGAATAAGTAACATACCAAGTGTTCCGCCGACTATTAAGAAGCATGCTTGTATAATGCGTTTTAACATCCCTTTCACCTCCTTCTACTCATTATTGACCAATAAAATAAAATGAAACCTTCGAAAATTCGTTTTCATTATATACGTTAAATTCACTCTAGGAATTAGTGGATTTACAAATATGATTTCTTCTCTTTTTCGTAATATTAGCCTAGCACCCTGAGTTTTGAGTGTCAAAAATAAACACCAACCAATTTCAAGCAAGTCAAGGGAATTTTAAAAGGCCAGCTGCCCCTACATCCTTCTATTTGTGACAAGCTGATTTTTTAAAATCCGGAGTCCTTCTTTGATTTTATTTGCCCGGACTTCGCCTATGCCCTCCACATCGTCAAGGTTTTCAACCGTAGCTTTATTGACTTCACTAAAGCTTCCGAACTGTTTCACTAAATTTTCGATGATCAAACCCGGCAAGCGTGGGATTTTATGAAGAATACGGTAACCACGGGGATGTACTGACTCATCAAGGTGTATGTATCCATTATAGCCCAGCACCTTTAGAAGAATGCTTTCATCCAGTTTTTCCTGCATGGCCAACTCTTGAAGCCTAAAAATGATTTCCTCGGGATCTTCATCATTACTGGAGGTATAATCCTTGATAAGCCATTTTCCTTCCGTTTCAATATCTGCCAGGATTTCATTCATTTGCAAACGGATCAATCTTCCTTCCGTACCAAGCTCATTAAGGTACGTTAATAGCTCTGCCTTGATCCTGAGCACCATTACATATCGGTGAAATACTTGCAAAAGGTCGGCATAGGTAACGATTTCCTCAAACTCGAGCGCTCCTAAAACCGATATGCTCTGCTGCAGGACCACCTTGTATTTTTCCAAGGTCTGGATGGCTAAATTAGCCTTGGCAAGTATGACTCCAATATCTTTAAGGGCGTATCGGAAATTTCCTTGATATAAAGTGATGACATTCCGACGTTGTGAGATTGCGATGACCAGTGACTTGGTCTCCCTTGCCACACGTTCTGCTGTCCTATGCCGCATTCCCGTTTCAGTGGAAGGTGTACTGTTATCCGGTACTAGCTGGGCATTTGCGAAAATGATCTTATCGGCTGTTTCATTTAAAATGATGGCTCCGTCCATCTTTGCCAACTCATATAATGTGCTGGGGGTACAGCTGCAGTTGATTTCGAAGCCGCCATCCACGATCACTCGCACCTTCTCATTATATCCGACCACTATCAAACCACCCGTGTTTGCCCTCAGGACATTTTCAATCCCCTCTCGAAGCGGGGTACCCGGAGCAACAATTTGCAGAATTTCCAGTTTTGTTTTCTCATACCCTTTTTTATCTGTCATACTTAACCCCCTAACGATTGTTTAAGAGCCTCCGAAACCGATGAAACACCAACGATCTTAATACCCTTCGGCGCTGTCCATCCCCCTATATTATTAGCCGGTATGATAACTCGCTCAAACCCTAATTTTGCTGCTTCCTGCACCCTTTGTTCAATTCTTGACACCCTTCTCACCTCACCAGTCAGCCCCACTTCACCAATAATGCAATCGGCAGGGTTTGTTGGTTTATCACGGAAGCTCGAAGCAATGCTTATTGCGACAGCGAGATCAATTGCAGGTTCATCCAGCTTGACACCACCAGCAACCTTTAAATACGCATCTTGGTTTTGGAGCAGCAAGCCCACTCTCTTTTCCAGAACGGCCATTAAAAGCGAAACTCGATTGTGGTCGATTCCCGTGGCCATTCGCCTCGGATTGCCAAAACTCGTAGGAGAAATCAATGCTTGAATTTCAACTAGCACTGGCCTTGTGCCCTCCATGGATGCGACGACTGTGGAACCTGAAGCTCCTTGCGACCGTTCTTCAAGGAAAATTTCCGATGGATTCGCGACCTCTTCCAACCCATGTTCTTTCATTTCAAAAATTCCCATCTCATTCGTCGAACCAAAGCGATTTTTAACCGCACGTATAATTCGATATGTATGGTGTCTTTCACCTTCAAAATATAATACAGTATCAACCATGTGCTCAAGTAGCCGTGGCCCCGCGATGGCCCCTTCCTTTGTAACGTGTCCGACGATAAAAATCGCGATTCCGTTCGTTTTAGCAATGCGCATGAGTGAGGCTGTGCACTCCCTCACTTGTGAAACGCTTCCCGGGGCGGATGTAACCTCCGAATGATATACCGTTTGAATGGAGTCAATAATGACCAAATCCGGTTTTACATCCGTAATTGCCTGTTGGATATAATCCATATCGGTTTCAGCATAAACGAATAGATTCTCCGACATGGTCCCAAGCCGATCCGCTCTCAATTTAGTCTGTTTGACTGATTCTTCACCTGAAATATAAAGCACTTTTTTCTGTTTATGCGCCAATTGGGATGATACCTGTAAAAGCAGGGTGGACTTACCGATACCCGGGTCTCCTCCGATCAATACAAGTGATCCCTGTACAATCCCGCCCCCAAGAGCACGATTCAATTCCATTAAATCCGTCTTAATCCGGGGTTCTTTTTCTGATTGAATAGTCGTTATCGGTGCTGCCTTCTCCCGTTCCCCGGAACCTCTAACCTCTGAATTGGTAAAGGCGCCTTTTCTAGCAGGTTTAACGATTTCGGTTTCCTCGACCATTTTGTTCCATTCACCGCATCCTGGGCATTTCCCCATCCATTTCGGTGACTCGTATCCACAAGACTGACACATAAATTTTGTTTTCTTCTTTACAGCCATAAATTACTCCTCTTTCTTTGGAAAAGATATCTATATTAAGGATATTATACCTCTAATTTATTTAAACCTTCTTAAGGCTAAGTTTTTTTAAAAAATATTCATTCTGCTTATCCCATTTATACTCAAATCTACCTATAGATAAAAAACAGAGGTACACTGCAATAGAATCTGCGTGTACCTCGAAGTTTAGGATCAGGTTATTCACTTACATTAACAGGCTCGCCTTGTCGGATTGCAAACTCATTATTCACGACATCCATTACGACCGTTTGCCCTTTTTTCACGTTGCCCTTAAGCAACTCTTCGGATAGATAATCTTCTACATGCTTCTGAAGTGCCCTGCGGATTGGACGTGCCCCATATTCCGGATCAAAACCTTCCGTAGCAATTTTATCTCTAGCCGCATCTGTCAGCTCCAAGTATATCTCCTGTTCTTTCAAACGGGTAGTAAGCTGATTTGACATTAATGTAACGATTTGTTTCAAATGATCCTTCTCTAATGAGTGGAACACGATAGTTTCATCAATACGATTCAGGAATTCCGGACGGAATGCACGTTTGAGTTCTTCCATCACTTTCCCTTTCATATTTTTATAGTCCTGACCAGTATCCTGGATGTTAAAGCCGACATACTTATCAGTTTTCAAGGCCGACGCCCCTACATTCGATGTCATAATCAGAATGGTGTTCCTGAAATCGACAGTACGCCCCTTGGAATCTGTCAGTCTTCCATCTTCCAATACTTGAAGAAGAATATTGAAAACATCCGGATGCGCCTTTTCTATTTCATCAAGCAGAACGACGGAGTATGGTTTCCTCCGCACTTTTTCCGTTAACTGACCGCCTTCTTCGTATCCAACATATCCTGGAGGGGATCCAACAAGACGTGAAGTCGAATGCTTCTCCATATATTCGGACATATCGATGCGGATCATGGCATCTTCATCACCAAAAATGGATTCAGCTAAAGCACGAGCCAGCTCTGTTTTACCGACCCCTGTAGGCCCCAAGAAGATGAATGAACCAATTGGACGTTTAGGATCTTTCAATCCTGCCCTTGCACGTCTTACTGCTTTAGAAACCGCAATGACAGCCTCTTCCTGCCCAATTACACGATCATGGAGGATTGACTCCATATTAAGCAGTTTGTCTGACTCTGTTTGCGCCAATTTAGTGACTGGAACTCCCGTCCAACTGGATACGACGTGTGCAATGTCATCCACAGTCACTTCACTGTTCTCCTGCCCTTGTTTTTCTTTCCAAGTTTTTTTCGTTTCTTCCAATTGTTCTCTTAAGCGTTGTTCTGTATCGCGAAGTGAAGCAGCTTTTTCAAATTCCTGACTCTGAACGGAAGCATCTTTTTCCTTACGAACATCATCCAGCTTCACTTCAAGTTCCTTTAAGTTAGGTGGCGTTGTGTATGAACGCAGCCTAACTTTGGAACCAGCTTCATCAATCAAGTCAATCGCTTTATCCGGTAAAAAGCGATCGGAAATATAACGGTCGGATAATTTGACTGCGGCATCAATCGCTTCGTCTGTAATCGATACGCGGTGATGTGCCTCATAACGGTCACGCAGCCCCTTGAGAATTTGGATGGATTCCTCAATAGTCGGCTCATCGACTTGGATTGGCTGGAAACGACGTTCAAGCGCAGCATCCTTTTCAATATACTTCCGGTACTCATCCAAAGTCGTGGCACCGATACATTGTAATTCACCTCGCGCCAATGATGGTTTAAGGATATTGGAGGCATCAATGGCACCTTCTGCACCACCTGCACCGATCAATGTATGCAATTCATCGATGAATAGGATGATATTACCCGCCTGACGTATTTCATCCATAACTTTCTTCAACCGGTCCTCAAATTCACCCCGGTATTTAGTACCGGCCACAACAGTACCCATATCAAGTGTCATTACGCGTTTATCACGTAAAATTTCAGGTACCTCATTATTGATAATCTGTTGGGCAAGCCCTTCAGCAATGGCTGTTTTACCAACACCAGGTTCACCGATTAATACTGGGTTATTTTTTGTACGACGGCTCAATACCTCGATGACTCGCTGTATTTCCTTACTTCTTCCGATAACGGGATCCAAACTTCCTTCCCTGGCAATCGCCGTTAAATCACGGGCAAGGCCATCCAGTGTCGGCGTGCTTGCATTTGAAGCTGCTGAACCTTGATGACCACCAGATTCATTACTTCCCAGAAGCTGCAATACTTGTTGCCGCGCTTTATTTAAACTTACTCCCAGATTATTCAATACGCGTGCAGCTACACCTTCCCCTTCTCGGATAAGACCTAGAAGTACATGCTCTGTCCCAACATATGAGTGACCTAATTTTCTTGCCTCATCCATGGAAAGCTCAATGACTTTCTTGGCTCTTGGGGTATAATGTATCGTTTGAGCCGTATCCTGTCCACGGCCAATTAAATTTTCCACTTCTTTCTGAATCTTATCCGGACCCAATCCAAGAGCATATAACGCTTTGGCAGCAATACCATCACCTTCTCGGACAAGGCCCAGTAAAATATGTTCCGTGCCAATATTATTATGACCTAAACGGATTGCCTCTTCTTGGGCTAATGCTAATACTTTCTGGGCTCTTTCAGTAAAACGACCAAACATCATAGGGAATTCCTCCTTAAGAATTTTCGTTTTGAATAAAGTTGCTGGCAATTCTCTAAGTTATGACAGAAGCTTCTTCTTGCTCCATATCTATTACGTGAAATTTGATACTCCCTAAAGAGGTCAATGACCTCTATGAGGAAGGAGATTCCGTGAAATTCAAGCGTTCCCGAATGAGTGCTGCTCTACGGATATCCCTTTCATGGGGTCTTAAAGGGCCACCTGCGTACTTTTGTAAAAATCCCGGCTGTGTCAAAATCATCAACTCATTTAGAATGCTTTTAGAAATATTCTTTATATACCCAAGATCTATCCCTAACCTAACATCGGAGATACAGGTAGCTGCTTCCTTGGTCTCGATGATGCGGGCATTGGACAAAATCCCATATGAACGGAAAATTCTATCTTCTAATTGTATGTGGGAAGTCCTCGCTAATGCATCCCTCGCTGACCGTTCCTGGGCTATGATTTGTTGCACTACACTTGTTAGATCTTCAACGATATCCCTTTCCGACTTTCCAAGAGTGATTTGATTGGAAATTTGAAAAATATTCCCCAAGGCTTGACTGCCCTCTCCATAAATCCCTCGAACCACCAACCCCAATTGGTTGATAGCCGGTATGATATTATTCATCTGCTGTGTAAGGACAAGGCCTGGCAGATGCATCATGACTGAAGCCCTTAATCCTGTTCCCACATTAGTTGGACAACTAGTTAGGTATCCTCTTTCCTCATCATATGCATAGTCTATGGATTCTTCAATCCAATCGTCAAGAACATTTGCAATCTTTAATGTTTCCTTTAGCTGCAACCCCGACATTAAACATTGAATACGGAGATGATCCTCTTCGTTTATCATGATACTTATTTCTTCATTTTCCGAAAGGAGACATGCACTTTTCGCTGAATCTTCAACTAAATGGGGACTTATTAAATGTTTTTCAACAAGAACGCGCTTTTCAAGTGGCTGCAATTGGTCGATTTCTAAAAGTTCCAGTTTTCCAATCTCCGGGGTTACTTCTTCTTCGATCCTTTTTTTGACCAATTCAATGATTTTTTTAGCTTCTTCGTTAGAAAAGGAGGTTGGGAAGGTAAAGTCTTTAAAATTCCTGGCCAGCCGAATCCGCGAACTCAATACAATATCGATTTCCGGCCCTTCGGCACTCATCCAGGAACTCAGAGCGTTTTCTACAAACTTTTCCAAGCTCATAATTCCTCGCCTCCCTCTTGCGCTTCATACCTTTTCTCAAGGGAACGAACCTTATCTCTTACCTCTGCCGCTTTCTCAAACTCCTCTTGATCAATGTGGACCTTTAAAACTTCTTTCAAATCCAAAATTTGCTTTCGAAGATATATAGTGCCACCAATCCTTTTTGGAATTTTCCCTATATGTGCTGTATTGCCGCTGTGAACCCTCTTTAAAATGGGATTTAACTGTTCATTGAACGTTTTATAACATTCGGCACAGCCAAACTTACCAATATGGACAAATTCTTTATAAGATCGATGACAATGCGGGCAACGCCTCTCTTCCGTTTTGGGAAATGCATTTGCCTTTGTCTGTTGAATATTCGACTCCATATTCAACAATCCTGCTAATAAATTATTTATTGAAAAACCAGGTCCACCTGCATCCATGAACATTTCACCTTTTTCCTGAGCACATTTCTCACAAATCATGACTTCAGTCTTTTTTTTATTGATGATTTTGGTGAAGTGCAGGGTAGCAGGCCTTTGATGACATTCTTGGCAAATCAACGTTCATCACCTCTGCCAGTTTCATTTATATTTTAAAGTCGTAAGCATCGCAGTTAAAATTCTTGCCCTAAGCTCATCGCGGTCAGGTAGGTCGATATAAATCACCGATCTATCAATGACGCTCATCATTATCTTTGCTTCTCTTTCATTAATGACGTCCTCATTCATCAGCCTTGAAATTACTCCTTCAGCCATCGATTGGGTTACCCTTGAACCAATAAGCGATAATAATTGGTTGATAAGTTGCACGGAATCCTGTGATTCGACTTTCATGATGCGTATATAACCGCCGCCTCCACGCTTACTCTCCACAACATAACCTCTCTCGATGGTAAACCTGGTATTGATTACGTAATTGATTTGAGAAGGAACACACTGAAATTTATCTGCTATTTCACTTCTTTTAATCACTAAGATATCTTTTTGACTTATTTCAAGTACTTGCTTCAAATAAGTTTCGATAACATCAGATATGTTTCTCACTCAGCCTCCTCCATTCTGACTTTGACTATATTTGACTATTATTATACAAGGAATAATGCATTTTGCAACTTAAACGCACTTTCTCTTTCTGTATTATCCATTTTCTCCAAATTATATGTAGTTACATACCCCATTGAACATTAAAATTGAAATATCTTACATAAATACCCTAAAAGATAAATGCAAAACCTGATATTTTCTTCTCTCTTAAGGTTTCACCACTTAAATTCAGCCCAATTCAAATAAGGCCAGCCCTATGCTGTCCCTGAAAAAAAAAACCTTTTTTTAATCACAAAAAAGACCAGCCGGATGGCTGATCTTTTAAATGGCTTGGCGGCGTCCTACTCTCACAGGGGGAAACCCCCAACTACCATCGGCGCTGAAGAGCTTAACTGCCGTGTTCGGAATGGGAACGGGTGTGACCTCTTCGCTATCGCCACCAAACATGTAAGGAACGTTGTTCCTTCAAAACTAGATAATAAGAAGGTATTTCATTTTTTAAAGCGTTGGTTAAGTCCTCGATCTATTAGTATCAGTCAGCTCCACATGTCGCCA